>CAZNSL010000603.1:0-4295 GCA_964574975.1 uncultured Alcaligenaceae bacterium
CTGCACGCACCTCGGCGGCGAACTGGCCAACCTTCTGTTTGTCCGCCCCGCGGACCACGACCGTCGTCGGGTCGGGGACGTCGAACGTTACGCCCGCCGGCGGCGTCAGCACGATCTTGTTCGCGTAGCCGACGGTCAACTCGACTGCGGTACCCTTCTTGGCCGCTTGGTAGCCGATGCCCTCGATCTTGAGCCGCTTCTCGAAGCCGTCCACGACGCCCTTGACCATGTTGGCGATCAGGCTGCGAGTCAGGCCGTGCAGACTGCGGCTGGTGCGGGCGTCGCCGTCGCGGGTCACGACGATCGCCTTCGCATCGGTGTCGTGCTTGATGGCGACCTCGGGCCGGAACGACGCCTCGAGCTTGCCCTTGGGGCCTTCGACGCGCACGGTGCGGTCCTTGACCTCGACCTTGACGTTCGCAGGTACCGCAACGGGTTGTTTGCCGATCCGGGACATCGTTCCACCCTCAAACGAAAGCCCACCCGTGGCGACGGGTGGGGTTCCTCACCATACGTTGCAGAGGACCTCGCCGCCGACCTTCTCCGCCTTGGCACGGCGGTCGCTCATCAGCCCACGGCTGGTACTCAAGATCGAGATGCCCAGTCCGTCGAGGACCGGCTTGAGGTCCTTGTAGCCGGCGTACCGGCGGCAGCCGGGCTTCGAGACCCGCTCGACGTGCTGGATGACCCGCTCGCCTTCCAGGCCGTACTTCAGGTACACCCGCAGGACGGCTTTCGCGTCGGCGAGAGTTACGCCGTCCGTCACGTAATTCTTGTGGCCGGCCTCGTCGGCATCGTAGCGTCCGACCTGATAGTCGATGATGTAGCCCTCGTCCTTCAGGACCTGGGCCAGCTTTGCCTTCAAGCCGGAGGCCGGCATCTCGACGGCGGGTTTCTCGATGCGCACGGCGTTGCGGATGCGCGTCAACATGTCGGCGACGGGGTCGGTCATCATGGTCGTCGTTCCTTACCAGCTCGCCTTGGTGACGCCGGGGATCATGCCATCGGAGGCCAGGTCGCGGAAGCAGATACGGCAGATGCCGAACTTACGGTACACCGCCCGCGCCCGGCCGCAGCGCTTGCAGCGTAACTGAATGCGGATGCGGTCGCGTGGCCGGAGCTTCGAGGCCGCGGGGTTCTTCTTGTGCAGTTCCAGCGCCTTCAACTGCTTGCGGAATCGGGCGACTTTCGCTTCGGTGGCCATTGTCTCTCGTGCCCTTAGGCGTTGGTGTCCCGGAACGGCATGCCGAACATTTTGAGCATCTCGCGGGCCTCGTCGTCGGAGTCGATCGATGTGACGAGGGTGATATCCATGCCTTGCGTGTACGTTACCTTGTCCGGATCGATCTCCGGGAAGACGAGTTGCTCCGACAGGCCGAAGGTGTAGTTGCCGTGCCCGTCGAAGCTGGCGGGGTTGATGCCGCGGAAGTCGCGGATGCGCGGCAATGCCACATTGATCAACCGGTCGAGGAACTCGTACATGCGGGCCTTGCGGAGCGTCACCCGGCAACCGATCTCCAGGTTCTCGCGGAGGCGGAACCCGGAGACGGCCAGCTTCGACTTGGTGATCTGCGGCTTCTGTCCGGTGATCGCCGCCAGGTCGTTGACCGCGTGCTCCATGCGGTTTTTATCGGTGAGTGCCTTGCCGACGCCCATGTTCACGACGATCTTTTGCAGCTTCGGCAAGCTGTTGACGTTCGTGCGGCCCAACTTCTTCTGCAAGCCGGGTACGACCTCCGACTTGTACTTCTCGTAGTAGCGCGTCATATGTCCTCGCTCGCGGGGGCTTTCGCCCGCTGCCCGGCGGATTGCCGACCCGTCGGGTCTCGCTGGCTATGTTCCGTTACTTGCCCTTGGGTCGTCCGATCGTGCCCAGCGACGCGCCGGACTTCTTGGCGAACCGCTCCTTGGTGCCGTCGGCCAGCACCCGCACGCCGACCCGCGTTGCCTTGCCGGTACTTGGGTCCACGAGCATGACGTTGGAGGCGTCGATCGGCATCTCCTTGGAGAGCCGGCCGCCCTGCGGGTTGCGCTGCGACGGGCGCATATGGCGGAAAACCTTGTTGACGCCCTCGACGATGACCTTGCCTTCGTCGCGCAGCACGCGCAGCACCTTCGCGCTCGTGCCGCGGTCGTCGCCGGTCACCACCTTCACCAAATCGCCCTTGCGGATCAACATCGCCCAGTCCCCGTTAAACCACTTCCGCCGCCAAGCTGACGATCTTGCCGTAGTTCTTCTCGCGCAACTCGCGGGCCACCGCTCCAAAGATGCGAGTGCCCTTTGGGTTCTGGTCGGCGTCGATAATGACCATCGCGTTGCGGTCGAAGCGGACGTAACTACCATCGTCGCGTCGCTGCGTCCGTTTGGTGCGAACGATCACGCCCTTAACGACATCGCCCGGCTTCACGTCGCCGCCGGGGATCGCCTTCTTCACCGACGCGACGATAATATCGCCGATGCCGGCGTAGCGCTTGCGGCTGCCGCCGAGTACCTTGACGCACATGCATTCTTTCGCGCCGGTGTTGTCGGCTACGTCGATGTAGGTGTACATCTGGATCATAACAATTCCCGCCCGCCTAGGGTCGTCGCTGGCCGGTCACTTGATCGGGGCCGCCTCGGTGGCGGTCAGTGGCGCGTTCTTGACGACGCGCACCAGCCGCCAGCGCTTCAGTTTCGACAGCGGCCGGGTCTCCATGATCTCGACCGTGTCGCCGATCTTGGTCGCATTGGTCTCGTCGTGCGCGTAGCACACCGTCCGCCGCTTGATGTACTTGCCGTAGCGAGAGTGCTTGACGACGTACTGGAACTCGACGCGGCGCGTCTTGTCCGTCTTGTCGCGGGTCACCACGCCGATGAGGGTTCGGCGTTGCTTGCGCTTCGGGGCATCGGGGGTCGTCGTCGCGTCTGGCATGGTCTCGCTCACTTGGCCGCGGCCTTCCGGGCACGCTCGCCCTGGATCGTCAGAATGCGGGCGATGTCGCGCCGCGCCTTGCGCATCTCGCTGGGCGTTTCCAGCCGGTCGGTGGCCGACTGGAAGCGCAGGTCGAACAGGTGCTTCCGCGTGTCCTTCAGGGACGCCGCCAGCTCCTCGTCCGGTTGGTTTCGAATCTCTTTCGCCTTCATGGTCCCAACCCTTACTTGGCCGCCCGTCGGTGGACGAAGCGACACTTCATCGGCATCTTGTAAGCGACGCGGGCCAGGCAGTCGCGGGCGGCCGCTTCCGGCAGCCCACTCAGCTCGAACAGGATCTGCCCCGGCCGGATCACCGCCGCCCAGTACTCCGGCTCGCCCTTGCCCTTACCCATCCGGGTCTCGAGCGGGATCGCCGTCACGGACTTGTGCGGAAACACGCGGATGAACAGCCGGCCTTCGCCGCGGATCGAGTGAGCCGCGGTGATGCGCCCCGCTTCGATCGACTCGGCACTCAGCCAGCCGCCGTCGAGCGCCTGAAGTCCGTAATCGCCGTACGAAACGTAGTTGCCGCGCTGCGCGTTGCCTTTGACCTTGCCGCGCTGCGACTTGCGGAACTTCACGCGCTTCGGCATCATCGCCATGACAACAACCCCTATGTTTAGCGACGCGTCGCGGGGGCGTTCTGCACCGCGAACGCTTGCGCGCAGCGTCGCTAACCGCAATCACAACGGCCCTAGCCCAACCGCGGTCCGCGCCGTTCGCGCCGGCCACCACCGCGACGGCCCTCGACCCGCGGCGGTAGGTCTTGCGGCTCTTCTTTGTTCAGGTAGTCGCCGTTGTTGACCCAGACCTTAATGCCGATATTCCCCTGCGCGGTCGACGCCTCCGAGAAGCCGTACTCGACCTTCGCCCGCAAAGTCGACAGCGGGATCGAGCCTTGCACGCTCGTCTCCTGCCGCGACATTTCCGACCCACCGAGCCGCCCGGAGAGCTGAATCTTGCAGCCCTTCGCACCGTTCTCCATCGCCAGGTCGATCGCCCGTTTGAGCGTGCGGCGGAAGCTGGCCCGCTTCTGCAACTGCTCGGCGATGTCCTCCGACACGCACTGCGGGTCGGTCTCCGGCCGGGCGACCTCGAACGTCTTGACCTCGATCTTGCGGTGCGTCAGATTCTCGAGCTTCTTCGTCAGTGTTTCGATCTCCGCGCCCTTCTTGCCAATGATCATGCCGACCTTGGCCGAGTAGATTTGGACGAGTACCTTCTCGCGGGTGCGTTCGATACGAATCTTGGCGACGCCTTTACCTTTGTACCGCTTCTTGATGAACTTCCGAATCTTGTCGTCTTCGAGCAACAGTTCCGCGAAGTCGGCCTTGTTGGCGTA
>CAZNSL010000604.1:0-1751 GCA_964574975.1 uncultured Alcaligenaceae bacterium
CGCCGCCGCGGTCATTTGCTTCAGAATCCTAACGGCTTAAAGTTACAGCTTCTAAGGACAGACGCGCGGAATTCAGATTGGCGACGTGGAAGGCGATCTAGTCGGTTGCCATCATTGAAGGGACGGGTACAGTCGGTGGAGTCGGATGCGAGCCTTGGCGGTGGTGAACTGCCAGCGGGCCTCGACCATCCGCTCGTTCCGCTCGCACTCCCAGGCGGCCGCCTCCCGCCCCAACTCGTCCATCGAGCTGATCCGCCGCCCCAGGCACTGCTTCGCCAGCGCCGCCAGCTCGACCTCGGCCATGTTCAGCCACGACCCGTGCTTGGGCGTGGGGTGCCACTCCAGCTTCGCCGCGATCGCCCGCGCCCGCTCCGGCGCGAACGCCTCGTACAGGCAGCCGGGCGTGTGCGTGTTCAGGTTGTCGGCCACCAGCACCACCGTGCGGGCGTCCGGGTGCAGGTCCTCGACCAGCCACCGCAGCACCTCCGCGAAGTCCACCGCCGCCCGCCGCTCGGTCGCCCGCACCGACCGCCAGCCGATCAGGGGCTCGAAGATCATGAACAGGTTGGCCGTCCCGTTCCGCACGTACTCGTAGTCGTACCGCGCCGGCCGCCCGGGCCGGGCCGGCAGCGGCAGCCGGGTCTCGCCGACCAGCTGCACCGGCCGCTCGTCCAGGCAGACCAGGGGCCGCCGGTCGTCGTAGGGGCGGTGGTAGACCTCCAAGACGTCCTCCATCCGGGCCACGAACTCGCCGCTTTTGCCCGGCGGGATCACCCACCGCTCCTTCAGGTGCGGCTTCAGCTCGTTTTTTTGAGCACCCGCCGCACGGACTCGTCGCTGACCGAGTCGAACACCTGCAACTCGACCAGCTTGTCGGCCAGCAGCTTCAGCGTCCAGCGGGCGCGGCCCGCGGGCGGCTCCGGGCAGGCCACGGCGATCAGCCGGGCCTCGGCGTCCCCGTCGAACTTCCGCTCCCGGCTCGGGCGGTCCTGCGGCTTGCGGCCCAGGGCCGGCTCCAGCCCCCGTTCGACGAACCGCTGGCGGACCCGCTCGACCGTCCGCAGGCCGCAGTCGAGCGCCTCGGCGATGCGGGCATCCTGCCAGGCCGGGCCGCCCTTGGCCTGGTCGGCCTTGAGGAGGATGCGGGCGCGGGTGATGGTCAGGGCCGACCACTTGCCGGCCGACACCAGGCGGGTCAACCACCCCCGCTCCTCGGCCGTTAGCGTCACCAAATACCGCTTCGCCATGGCGGACCTCCTGCCGGGCATACGGCAGGAATAGACCGCCCGGAACAGTCGTCAACTCGTCAGTGCCAACCGACTAGTACTTAGCTGCCGAACGCACGCTTAGCCTCCTCAAGGAAGGCTTCCAGCTCATCACCGATTTCCTTACTCGCGTCGACACGTGCCAGTACCTGATCATAAGTTTGTTTGGCAAGCAAGTTGTCACCAGACGCGAGGTAGGCCAGTGACAAGACCACTTCTGTCACACGATCCTGATCTCCATAGAGGTCCTGTGCCTTCACCAGCGCCATTATCGCGTCGGACGTCCGACCCTGTCGCAGATTCACTAGTCCTAGTGTCCGCCATGCACTTGCAACGGTGGGGTCTTTTGATACCACGCGTTCAGCCAGTACCTTCGCTCTTTCCAAATCGCGGCCGGCCGCCACTGGCTGATACGCCAGATACCAAGCCGCTGCGTTCCACGCCTCGGTGTCGCTGACGGACTCAATTCCTCGTAACGCGTCAGCA
>CAZNSL010000604.1:1761-4273 GCA_964574975.1 uncultured Alcaligenaceae bacterium
AATCCGGCCGCCTCGGTGGAATGTCCTTGTAACCTGCGAACGCGCGCCAACTGTACAAGAGCCGTAGCACGGCCAGGTCGCCAGCGGTCTGCTCGCACCGGTTCTTGCAGCAGCCTGTCGTAACAACCAAGGCACGTCCGAACGGCTGACTCGGCAGTTCCAAGATTGTTGCGAGACAGTGCCAGTCGGCTGGCACTCATTAACATCATGCAATAGGTCGACCGATGCTGGGCCAGGGTCTTTTGATCCGCCGTAAGGTTAGTGCCAATGCGCGTCGCCTCTCGGAACCAGGTCTCGGCATCGTCGAGTTGGCCGCGGCCCCAGGCGGTTTCGGCCATGTTGTTGCACAAGATCATGCAATGAAACTGCGCCTCCGGCGTATCCGGCAGTCGCGTCGGGCCGTCGCTGACCTCGCTCCACGACTGCTTGGCCAACGCATCAGCCTCGCGCAACCTACCGGACCTTGTCAATAGGTTTATGCGATCAATACGGACTCGTATGAGGCTCAAGCGAATTGCCACCGCCTCGGGGAATGAGACTGCCGCTTTCTCCAATGCTAGCTGTCCATTCCGCAAAACGTCGTCGGCATCGGTGCCTTTACCTTGCGCGGAAAGTACTCTTGAAAGGCCGTGCATGGCTTGGCATTGCGCATTCCAGTATGTTGGTGAAGCTGGAGATTGTGCCAACAGCCTTGAATAATGGTTCAGACCTTCGCGGAACTGCCTCTCAGCCTCGTCATAGTGCCGGATTTGAAATGTCAGTGCGCCCATCGCGAGTAACGAATTTGCCAAATCCTCCTCGTACCTCGGGTTAAATGGGTTTTCGCGAGCCAGAGCCTCGCGAATGAGTTTGGCCTCATGCCAATGAGTCCGAGCCAACTCCGGCCGGTCGGTCAAAAAGAACACAACACCAGCGTTGAAGCGCGTGTGAGCCAAATGCTGGCGATCACTTTGCCCGGCTACGGCTGATGCGGACACGTGTTGTTCCGCCGCGCGGAGAGATTCTAGAAAGCACCGTTCCGCCTCGTCATAGCGACCGTCGTTGAGGTGAACAACGCCCAGATTACCTAAGTGCTTGCTGAGGTCTAAGCGTGCCTTTATGTCGCCAGGATCGTGGCGTAGGAGTTCTTCCTGCTGTGCAATTGCACCGCGAAACCCCTCGGCAGCGTCCGCGTGCCGGCCCATTGTGAGGAATAGTTTGGCCTGTCCGTTGAGGCAACTCGCCAACTCTCGGCGGTAAGCCGTCGAGGCTGGAATTGATTGGATCAGCGCTTCGAGTAAGGGTTGGGATGCTCGATACGCGTCAGCTGATTCCCGGTATTTGCCCAGCTTCTGCTGGATGTCTCCCATTCGCACAGAGGCCTTTGCTCGCTCGAATCTCACGGCTGAGTCGTCCCCTGCCTCGCTAGCGAACCTGTCATAGAATGACAGTGCCTTTAGCAGGAATTCGCGCTTCAGTGGCGATTCATCAGGCAATGCGCGCTCGGCGACCTCGGTGTACATCGTGTCGACGGCCCGGCGGGCCTCCTGCCAGTTCGCCGTCGCCTTGTCGAGCGCCGCCCGCGTCCGCCGCTGTTCGGCTTCGAGCAGCCACAGGGCCACGGACAGGCCCACGAAACCGACGACCAGCATGACGATCGCGGCGTTCACCAGGCCGCGGTGGCGGCGCGCCCACTTGGCCGCGACCTGCGCCAGCGTCGGCCGGCGGGCCAGCACCGGCTTGTCGTCGAGGAAGCGGCGCAGGTCCTCGGCCAGGTCGCCGGCCGTGGCGTAGCGGTCGGCCGGGGCCTTCGCCGCCGCCTTCAGGACGACCGTTTCCAGCTCGGCCGGCAGGTCGGGGCGGACGCGCCGCGGCGGCTTCGGGTCGTCGGTGAGGATCTGCCGCAGGATCTCCTCGCGCTCGCGGCCGGGGTAGGGGTGGTGCAGCGTGAACAGCTCGTAGAGCGTGACGCCGAGCGAGTAGACGTCGGAGTGGTGGTCGACGTTTCCCCGGCCGCCGCGGGCCTGCTCGGGGCTCATGTAGCGCAGGGTGCCGAGGACGTCGCCGCTGACGGTGAGGTCGCCGCCGCCGTGGCACAGCGCGAGGCCGAAGTCGGTCACCCACAGGTTGCCGCGGGCGTCGACGAGCAGGTTGGCCGGCTTGATGTCGCGGTGGACGACGCCGGTGTTGTGGGCGTACTCCAGGGCCTCCGCGGCCTGGAGGCCGAGGCGCGCGAGCGCCTTGAAGTAGCCGGGGCCGGGCTTCGGGATGCTCGTCGTCAGGGCGGCGCGGGTCTCGCCGTTCGTCGCACCGGCGGGCGTGCCGGCGGCGGTCATCGCCGGGCCGGACGTCGACGCCCGGCCGCGCTGGCCGAGGGCGTTTCGCAAGACGTCCGAGCCGGACCACGAACCCGTGGACGACCCGGGCTCACAGGAGAGGCCGGCCTCGCCGCGCAGGGCTTGGATCATGTCGGCCAGCGTCGGCCCGTCGATGTACTGCATGGCGTAGTAGTCGACGCCGCGATCGCAGCCGA
>CAZNSL010000605.1:0-4263 GCA_964574975.1 uncultured Alcaligenaceae bacterium
CGACGAGGAAACGAAGGACTTGATCCTCCGCGGCATGGGCGAACTGCACCTGGAAATCTCGGTCGAGAAGCTCAAGCGGGCGCTCAACATGCCACAGGGCGATCCAGCGTTGAGCTTGGGTCGGCCGCGCGTCGCGTACCGCCAGTCGCTGGCGCGGGCGATCGAACACGAGACGCGTTACATCAAGCAGACCGGCGGCAGCGGCAAGTTCGCCGTTATCAAGATGAAGTACGAACCGCTCAGCCCGGAGCGGATCGAGGAGGTCACGGCCAAGCTCGCTGAAGAGGGCGAAAAGCCAGACCCCAACAACATCTACTTCGTCGACGATATCTTCGGCGGTGTGGTGCCGAAAGAGTACATTCCGTCGGTCGAAGACGGCTACCGCGAGGCGGCGAAAAAGGGGAAGAAGTACCCGTTCCCGTTCGTGGACATCCAGGCGACCTTGTTCGACGGCAAGTACCACGATGTCGACTCGTCGCAGGATGCTTTCCGCGCGGCGGGGCAGGAGAACTTCCGCGAGGTGCAAGAGAAGGCCGGCATCACGCTGTTGGAACCGATCATGAATGTGGTCGTGATCTCCCCGGAGAGCTACCAGGGTGCGATCGCTGGCGACATCAACCGTCGACGCGGCATCATCATGGAGATGGTCAACGACAAGGGCCGAAGCTTGGTGAAGGCGCAGGTGCCACTGGCCAACCTGTTCGGCTACACGACCGACCTGCGCGGCGCGACCAGCGGCACGGCAAGTTTTTCGATGGAGTTTAGCCATTACGCCCCAGTGCGCGAGGAATTGGCCGACATCCCGAAACCCGACAAGAAGTAAACCCAGGCGACGCGCGGGTTCTCGACATCGCCGGTGGCAATTGTTGCCGCCGGCGTTTTTTTCTTGCAACACAGGCGACGGCACGATAGCATCCTCTACTCATCGCACCCATTACTCGCCCGCGATAAGGGAAACATCGTGACACGCCTTCGCCGCAACACCTCTGTCGTCATCGCCTCGACTGTCTTTGCAATCGGGTTAGTGCCGTCATTGGCCAAGGGGCAAGTCCTTCGGGCCATTGCCGTCGATAGCTCCCGGGCACTATACGAGATCGACATCGCGACCGGTGTGAAGACACCGATCGGCACGGTTAGCGCCAACGCCAGCACGACCGCCGGGTTGGCTTACGACCGCGCTAACGACATCGTCTACCTTACATCCACGGGCAACGATTCGTTGTACACGCTCGATATCGCCACCGGGACGGCCACTCTAGTCGGCGCGTACGGCGATTCGGCAATCGTCATGCACGGATTGGAATTCGACTCGAGTACCAACACACTGTACGGCGCGTCGTCGCACAACGGCGGACTGTACAGTATCGACACCACGACCGGTGCCGCAACCCTAATTGGCACCTCGGGCCTGATATCGTTCACCAATCTCGGCTACAACAGCGACACGAACGTGATGTACGCCACCAACTCTGGAGCCGATAGCTTCTATACGATGGACCGGGCCACCGGGGCGACCACACTCATCGGCACGCTCAATGGACCGACGAACCCGAACGGTCTCGCGTACAACGACATCAACCAACTCCTGTACCTGGTCGACAACTCCACCGACAACCTATACACGATCGATCTGGTGACGGGTGCCGCGAACCTGATCGGCTCGACTGGGACGGGCAACCTACTCGGCCTCACGTTCGTCGGGACGCCGGTCCCGGAACCGGGGTCGCTTGCATTGGTTGGGGTGGGCGTCGGCCTCGCCGCCATTCGATGTCGGCGGCGTCAGGCGGCTGTGGCGAGTGCCGGTTGATCCGGCGCGGCCACCTGCGGCCGCGAATTCGCGAGTACCTCGGCAAGAACGGACACCGTCAGCAGCAGCCCTGCGAGCGGCATGATGCCGGTCGATTGCACGGGTGTGCGCACCGTTTCCGGGAACCACGCCATCGACATGCTAACAGCGAAAAGCAGGAAACTGCCGTAGGCGACGACTCGCCGCCAAACCGGTCGCGCAGCCGAATCGATCGTTGCCTGGGCGAGCCACGGTGCGAGGATGATGTAAGTCGACGACTCCGTCGCCGGGCCGAATACTGTCATCCACGAGGCCGATAATGCTCCGCACGCCCAGACCAGCCGATCGCGGCTCCAGCCGCGGAGCCGCCCGAGCGCGATCAGCCCGGCAAATCCAGCGGCCACGCTCAATTCGACCATCTGGTAGTTGCTTCGCGTCAGCGGGATGCCGGCGACGCGCGTCAGCATCTGAAAGTCGCGGTAGCCGTAGATCACGGGAAAGAGCGTCCGATCGTCGCCATCGACGCGTGCTGCAAGGGCGCGGTACTGTTCCGTGACGTAGTCCGCGGAACGGAAGCCATACGGGAGTGCCAGCCCAGCAGCCAAAATGAGTGCGAAGCGGACGCCGAATCGCCGCGGTTCCAGAATCGCGAGCAGTAAACCGAGCGATACCGGGTAGACCTTGAACAAGACGGCAATGGTCGCTGCAAGAGCTGCCAGCGTCCAGTGCTCGCGCCGGAACGCCAATAGTGTCAGGAGAGACATGGCGCAGAGCAGGGCGTTGCACTGGCCGTTGTTGAGGCTCCCCAGGGAAATCGGGATCGCCAGCAGCAGGGCCAGGCCCGCGGTCGAACGTTCGCGCCACCACGCAACGAGGGCCCCGAGGAACAGCACGGCACTCAGCGCCAGCCAGAGCATCGCACCGACGCGGTCGGGCAACAGTCCCCACGGTGCAAACGCGGCGGCGATCGTTGGTGTGTAGCGGAACTGATCGAGTTCGTAGGTTGGCGGTATGTACAGGCGGTCGCCAGAAGCCCAGCGCCGACCCGCTTCGCTGAAGATGGGGTAAACGCTGTTGACGCGCTTCGCCAGAGCTAGCCGCAGGCCGATACCGCCGACGATCAAGACCCAGACCGCGACGGCAAACCGCAGCGATGGGCGAGTCATGGAGATTCCTTTCCGCTCATGCGGCCGCGGCGTCCGGCGGCTCGCGCCGCTGTCGCAAGCCCTTGTGGACTGGTCGCGGAAACACTTCTTTGATGAGGTACGTCGGGCGGCGCTTGCACTCCTCGGCCACGCGACTGACGTATTCGCCCAATACGGCAATGGCCGCCAGGGATGACGCCGCGAGTAGGTGGACCGCGACGAGGAGCAGGACCAGGAGCGGGTCCACGGGCCGGCCGCGCGACGAGCGCGACATCACACCGATTAGACTCGCCACGGAACTGGCCGCTGTCAGCGTGAAGCCAGCCGAGACCGACAGGCGCAGCGGTACGCGCGAGAACGAGAACAGTCCGTCGGAAGCTAGCCGCACCATTTTTGCGAGCGTGTACTTGGAGACGCCGGCTCGGCGAGCGTTCGGCGCGAATGGTACCTCCGCGGTCGGGAAGCCGAGCCACTGTACCATGCCGCGCAAGTAGCGGTGTGTTTCGCGGAGACTCAGGAGTGCCCGCACGGCCCGCCGCGACATGAGCCGGTAGTCGGACGCGGCTACACGCACGTCGAGGTCGCTCCACCGCCGCAGCAGGCGATAGAACGCCGTCGAAGACTGTCGCTTGAACCATCCGAGCCGGTAATCGTCGGCCCGGATCGTAAGCACCACGTCGAACCCTTCGCGCCATTTTCCGACGAGTGTCGGGATGAGTTCGGGCGGGTGTTGCATGTCGGAGTCGAGTGTGACGACGGCATCGCCGCGCGCGTGGGTCAGGCCGGCGGTCAGTGCGGCCTGATGGCCGAAATTACGACTCAGGCTCAGGAAGCGAACGCGGCGGTCGTGGGCGGCCAGAGTACGTAGCACGTCGGTCGTGTCGTCGCGCGAGCCATCGTCGACGTAGATGATTTCGATTCGGTAGTCGCCACGGAGTGGGTCCAGTGCGGCGGCGAGCGCGCGGTGGAAATGCGGGAGGACCTCCTCCTCCTCGTAGGCGGGGCAGACGACGCTAAGGAGCGGCCGGCGCTCGGTCATGGCGGGAGTCCATTCTCGCGGCGTCAAGCGGCCAACCTGCGCCGGTGGTGCGTCAGTTCGGACGGGGCCACGAGCCGCATACCTGATCGGCGGCAGGCCTCAGGGAAGCTCGCCAGCCGCAGCAGGTGATACTCGTGGACGCGCCGGGACACGCAGTCGTTGTCCCGGCAGCAATCGCGACCGACGAGCGTCTCGTCGTCGTGGCCGGGGTGACACATCAACTCCATCGTCACACCCGTCGCATTCGTTAACCAGCGCACCAGGACTTGCTCGTCGGCGACGCAGGGTGGGTC
>CAZNSL010000606.1:0-4245 GCA_964574975.1 uncultured Alcaligenaceae bacterium
TGCTCATGCTGGTCTCGTGGGGTATGTCGGTCCGCGCGCGGCGGATACCTGTCAGTCTACGGTTGTCGTCGGGGTGCGTCCAACCGAGGCGGCAGGCGATGCGTTCCTGCCGGTGCCGTAGCGTCCTGCGCCGTATTCTGATATCGTCAACCGTTGTCCCGTGCCGAGGACCGTCATGCTCGACCCCGCGTTCGTCCGCGCCAACATCGATGCCGTCGTCGCCAACTGCCGCAACCGCGGCGTCCAGGCCGACCCGGTTATCGCCGTCCGGCTGGACGACGAGCGCAAGCGCCTCGTCACCGAGGCACAGACGGCCCAGCAACGGGCCAACGAGGTGGCTAAATCGACGGGTGGTGAGAAAGTCCCAGCCCGGAAGCAGGAGCTGATCGCCGAGGGCAAGCGACTCCGCGAGCAGGTTGCTACTCTCGACAAGCAAGTCAAACAGGTCGAGACCGACCTGCACGCCGCATTGTTGACGATCCCGAACATGACGCACCCGGACGCGCCCGTCGGCCGGGAAGCAACGGACAACAAGGTCATTCGTCGCTGGGGCGATCCGCGTCCGTTCCCGTTCGTGGCAAAGGACCACGTCGCCCTCGTCGAGTCGCTCGATCTGGCCGACTTCGAGGCTGGGGCCACGGTCGCCGGGCAGAAGTTCTACTTCCTCAAGAACGAGGCGGTGCTACTCGAACTGGCCCTTTGCCAGTTCGCAGTGCAAAAGCTCGTCGCTGAGGGCTACACGCCGATCATCACGCCGGACCTGGCGCGGGTCGACATTCTCGAAGGCATCGGTTTCCTGCCGCGCGACCCGAATCCGGAGACGCGACAAGTTTACACCATCGCCGACAGCGACCTCTGCCTGATCGCCACGGCCGAGATCACGTTGGGCGGCATGCACCGCGACCGCATCTTCGACGAACTCGATCTGCCGAAGAAGTACGTCGGACTCTCGCACTGTTTCCGCACCGAGGCCGGCGCGCCTGGCCGCGACACGCGCGGCTTGTACCGCGTCCACCAGTTCACCAAAGTCGAAATGTTTGCCTTCTGCACGCCGGACCAGAGCGAAGCCATCCACCTGGAAATCCTGCGCATCGAGGAGGAGATCTTCCAAGCACTCGGCCTGCCGTACCACGTCATCGACACATGCACGGGCGACCTGGGTGGGCCAGCGTACCGCAAGTACGATCTAGAAGCGTGGATGCCCGGCCGCGGCTATGCCGGGGAGTACGGTGAGGTCACAAGCACGTCGAACTGCACCGACTACCAGGCCCGACGGCTCGGCGTTCGCTTCAAGTCGCCGAAGCAAAAGGGTACTCGATTCGTCCACACACTTAACGGCACGGCTGTCGCTTGTACGCGAGCGCTCGTCGCAATCCTGGAAAACTACCAGCAGGCCGATGGGTCGGTCGTGATCCCGGAGGTGCTGCGACCCTGGATCGGTAAAGACTGGATCGCCCCGCGTAAGGCATAGCGACGCATCCGAACAGCGTCGCCGACCGGAGGCAATACCATGGCTCGCCGTCATTACGCCATTGCCGCGTGCGCGCTCGGCGCACTCGTCGCCGTGGTCGCCGCCCGGCCGGACAAGCCCGACGTGCCGCCGGCCGATGCTCTGCCGGCCGGAGCGGTCGCACGCATCGGTTCCGGCGGCTTCCGTCACGGAGGCACAGTCGTCCACCTGTCGTACACGCGAGACGGCAAGGCTATCTACTCGACCAGCCCGGCGGAGAAGGGAGCCCGCGGCTGGGAGGTGGCTAACGGTCGCGTCCTCAAGACGTTCGCGCCCGACGCAGGCGTTGACGCTGTGATTGCCCTCGGCGACGGCCACCGCATCGCCACCGCCGATCGCCGCAAATCGGTTCGCCTGTGGGACGCGACGACGGGTCAGGAACTGCGTCGGCTCCGGGAACCGACCGAAGTCGGGGGTCCGAACATCGCCCTCGAATTCGAGGGGACGAAATTACATATGCTCGCGGCGTCGGCCGACGGGAACACGCTCGTCGGAATGTACGCGGGTGAGAACGTCGTTCGCGTCTGGGATACGACCACGGGTACCGAGCGGGCGACGCTACAAGGCGGTGGAGCTGGGTACACGTCAATCGACCTATCGGCCAACGGCAAGTTGGTGGTCGTCGGTACGCAGGGCGGTGCCGTCTCCGCCTACGACGCCGCGACCGGACAGGCGGGTCAGACCTTTAACGGCTTCACTGAGCCGATCCTGGCCGTAGCCGTTTCGCACGAGGGCAAGTTCGTCGCCGCGTTGGGGTCGCGCGAAGGGTTGCGAGTGTGGGACATGGCGACCGGCAAGGAGGTACTTCGCGACGCGATGCCGTCCGCTACGGGTGCATTGACGTTTGCACCCAACAGCGCGCGGCTTGCAGTGGCCTGGGCGGAAGTCGATGCCGACTTCCGGTTCAAGCCCGGTGGCAAGCTCGTACTCCTGGATGTGCCGGCGGGTCAGAAGAAGACGACCGTGGAAGGCGTCTTCGAGCGGTTCGTGGCACTGGCATTTTCACCGGATGGCAAGACGCTGGCGGCGGGCGGTAACGGCAACACCGTCCGGTTCTACGACACTGCGACGGCCAAGCCGCGCGAAACGCTCGATGGACACGCTGGGGCCATGACAACCGTCGGCATCAGCCCGGACGGCAAACTGCTCCTGACCTGTAGCGCCAACGATCCTGTCGTGCGGCTCTGGGATGCCCGCACCGGCCGTGAGGTGCGCCGGTTCGAGGGTAATGCCGGAGGTGTCGATGAAGTGCAGTATTCGCCGGATGGTCGACTGGTTGCGTCCGCCGCCCAGGATCGCCCGGTCCACATCTGGGAGGCGGCCACCGGCAAGCTGGTGCAGACCCTGGCCGGACACCCGAGCATCGGCACGCATATCCGGTTCTCGGCCGACGGCAGTCGGATCGTTACTGGCAACACCAAGTCGCGCGTCGCCGCTGTTTGGGACGTGGCCAGCGGTAAGCGGCTAACGGAGTACGCTACACCGCCGCGCGGCATCTCCGGCATCTTCACCTTCGACGAGGGGGCCATCTGGTGCCTGGAAGTCGCTGCCGACGCCGACGAGCCGGACGAAGCCCGTGCCATCACACTCTTCGACCTCGTCGAAAGCAAAGTCGTGCGACGGTTCACGGGGCACGAGCAGGCGATCAGCGGCATCGGTGTATCGGCCGACCGCCGTTCGGTCGCGTCTCACGGGCGCGACGGGACCGTGCGTGTCTGGGAGGTGGCAACCGGCGACCAGCGGCAGCAGTTCCACGAAGAAGGCGAACACTCGATCTGGATCGGCACACAGTTCGTCGCTTTCAACCCTGACGGCCGCACCGTAACGACGTGCGCGATGGTCGAACCGGTTGCCAAGGTCTGGAACCTGGCTACCGGCCAGTTACATAAGACGCTAGCCGGTCACCGCGGCATGGTTGGTGCCGTGGACTTCTCCGCCAACGGTCACTGGCTCGTCACCGGGTCGCAGGACACGACGTGCCTCGTCTGGAACTTCGATGCGCTGCGACCAGCGAGCAAGGCCACGCCGTTGAAGTCTGAGGAGATCGCTCGTCATTGGGAGACGTTACGAGAGCGAGACGCAACCCGGGCATATCGCGCGGCGTGGGAATTGATCGGAGGAGGGGCCACCTCGGTGGACGCGATCCGCGAACACCTAAAACCCGCGAAACCTGCGGCCGCGTCCGCTATCGCCCGCTGGATCGAGGAACTGGACGCCACGAAGTACGCCGTGCGCGAACGGGCCACCGCGTCGCTTATCGGCGTGTTGGACCAGGCCGAGGGCACGCTGCGGCGTGTGTTGGCAACGACCAATTCGGCCGAGGTACGTCAGCGGGTGAAGTTGATCCTCGACTGGCCGCGGTTACGCGAGTCACGGGCGGTCGAGATTCTAGAAACGCTCGGTAGTCGTGAGGCCAAGGCGCTCCTCGACGAGATTTCGCGCGGCCCGGACGGATCGCTGCTAACGCGCGAAGCGAAGGCTGCTCTCAAACGCTTGACGGCGCGGCGCGCGGTCGCTCCGTAGTTGGTCCTCATTCTCATGTTTCAACTGGGAATGACAACCCACAAATGAGTCTGGAACGGCTGGCCCGGCTCGCGTTCAAGCGATGGCCCTTGGCTCTACAATGACGGGGCCGGGCCTTGCCGGCCGGGCAGGGAGGGGCCATGTCCAGCGCGTCCGCCGAATCGGGTTCGACCAGCCCGGCCGAAAAGGTTCGCACGTTCCCGACGACGCCC
>CAZNSL010000607.1:0-1330 GCA_964574975.1 uncultured Alcaligenaceae bacterium
GAGATTTCTCCAGGCACTTCAGACAGACCGTTACGAGATCGCGGGGAAGACCCGACCGAAGCCGAGCCGGCGACACCGGCTCGTCGTTGAGCAGTTGTGTAATCGTCTCGGCTGCGCTGCCACCGTCGAACGGCGCGCGGCCGACGAGCAGTTCGTACAGGATCGCGCCGAGTGCGTAGATGTCGGCGGGCGGGCCGACGGGACCGCGGTCCTTCGCCGCTTGTTCGGGGGCCATGTAGCGCGGCGTGCCGACGGCAACGCCCGTCGCGGTCGGGTCGCGTTCGGTGGTCTGATCCTTGGCGATGCCGAAGTCGGTAATCTTCGGCGTGACGCCACCTGCCAGGAGGATGTTCGCCGGCTTCAAGTCGCGGTGAATGATGCCAGACTTGTGGACGGCGTCCACCGCGCGGGCCAACTCCTCGACTAGCCGTACCGAAGTTGCAACGTCCTGCGGGTGGCCCGTCATCCGCTCGGAAAGACTCGGCCCATCGACGAACTCCATCGTGAAAAAGGGCCGACCGTCGGCCTCGCCGACATCGAACACCGGGACGACGTTCGGCAGATTCAGCCGAGCGAGCGTCGCGGCCTCGCCGCGGAACCGGGCTAACTGGTCCGCCGTCGCCAGCCCGCCGGGGAGGAGCATCTTGAGCGCCACCGGACGGCCGAGGGCCTCGTGCCGGGCCTCGTAGACCACGCCCATACCGCCGCGGCCCAAAACGCCTAGCAACTCGTATCCGGCGACTCGCGGCAAACGCGGTTCCTCCCGCAGGCGCTCGGCAACTGAGCCGACGGGGCTAGCGAGGAAGCCATCCGACTGTGTCGGCGCGGCGTCGAATCGCAGTAACTCTTCGACGGCGGCACGCAGGGCCGGATCGCCGTCGCAGGCGGCGTCGAGGTACGCACCGCGCCGCGCGGGCGGCAATGTGACCGCCGCCTGGAACAACTCCTCCACACGCTCGAACGTCGGCTCGGTCATGTCGCGTCGAGGCGGCTTTTCAGCCACGCCTTGATGAACCTCCACTGGCGGTGCAGCGACCGCTCCGAGATGCCGAGTACCTCGGCCGCCTCGGCAGCGGTCATCCCGGTGAAATAGCGCAGCGTCACGATCCGCGCCTTGAGCGGATCCTTCGTTTCCAGTTCCGCCAGGGCATCGTCGATCGCTAGCACCTCATCCGCCGACGACGCGGCGGGTACGTCGGCATCGTCCAAGGCGACCCGGTGCAAGCTGCCACCGCGCTTCGGCCCCGCCTTGGCGCGGGCCTGCTCGACCAGGATATCCCGCATGGCCCGCGCCGCGGCGAAGAAAAAGTGCCGCCGACCGGCGAGGTGC
>CAZNSL010000607.1:1340-4241 GCA_964574975.1 uncultured Alcaligenaceae bacterium
ACCCAAAAGACGCAGGTACGCCTCGTGGACCACGGCCGTTGGCTGGAGCGTCTGACCCGGCGGTAGCTTGGCCATCCGCGCTTGCGCAAGCGACCGCAACTCGTCGTAGACGAGGGGTAACAACCGTCCGGCGGCGTCTGCGTCGCCGGCTTGGGCGGCTCGCAGGATCGTCGTGACTTCGGCTTCGGCCGCGGCAGAGTCGGACATATTTTTTCCGGAATCGTGGCAGTCCCGCTCCTTCATTCTCGGCTTGTCTTGCGATGAGATCAAGCCCGCGGGCGTGCCGCAAGGCTCACCCCGCCGGACGCCCCAACGCCGCGAGGTGGACCGTGCAGACACACCGCAAAGCCGCCGGCCCCCGGCCGGCGGCGTACGACTTCGACCGCACCAGCTACGCCCGGACTGCTGAAGTGCGGTCGCCGTTCGAAGCCCGTCGAGTGTTCGGCGACGTGGAGGCCTGGATGCGGTTTTTCGGCTATCCGCGCATCGATGTCTTCGCGTTCCGCCTGGCCCTCGAGGAAGCCGTCACCAACGCCCTGCAACACGGACGCTTGGGCGACGGAGGCCGAACGGCGACGATCACGTATGCGATCCAGCCCGACGAGGCGATCGCCCGCGTGACGGATGGTGGCGACGGGTTCGACCCAGCCCAGGTGCCGAACCCGCTGGCCAATGGGAAGTTCGAACGGGCCAAGGGACTCGGCCTGTTTTTAATGCGGGCCTACACGTCGTGGGTCCACTTCAATGCGGAAGGGAACTGCGTGACCTTGTGTCGGCAGAAGACGCTGTTTTGATCGGAGTCATCGGGGCGGGCGGCCCGGTTTCGTGGGCCGGCAGTCTCTCCTTCAACGCCGGGAAGTTTCGACGACCCGCCCGCCGCCGATCACCTATGCCTCGTACCGAACGTGCCGCGCTGCGGCGACCTTTACCCGGAGAACCCTGATATGAGACGAACACTACTCACCCTATCACTTGCGTCCGCGATCGCAGGCGTGGGTGGCTACACGGCCACCGTCGCGTCCGCGACGGGAGCCAGCAACCGCGAAATCATCGCCAAGGACATGCCCAGCTACCGCGATGTCGTCAAGCGCGTCCTACCCGCCGTCGTTAGCGTCGAGGCGAAGACGACTGCAAAAGCGGCGACGGTGAAGCGGCCGCAAGGCGACACTGCGCCGTTCGAGAACATGCCCGGCCTTCCGGATGAGTTCCGCCGGTTCTTCGAGCAGATGCCTCGTCAAACGCCCGCCCCACACGGCCACGCCTTCGGATCGGGGTTCGTCGTCGATCCGTCCGGCATCGTCCTAACCAACGAACACGTCGTCCGCGGGGCCGACGAAGTCGAAGTGAAGTTCCCAGACGGCCGGAAGTTCACGTCGCGCGACATCAAGCGCGACGCGAAGACCGATCTGGCCATCATCCGCATCAAGTCGGATAGCCCGCTTCCGTCACTGACGCTCGCCAATAGCGATGAGTGCGAGGTCGGCGACCGCGTGTTGGCCATCGGCGCGCCGCTCGGTCTGGCCGGTTCGGTGACGCACGGCATCATCAGCGCCAAGGCCCGCGACATGCGCATGAACACCTACGAGGACTTTCTCCAGACCGACGCAGCCATCAACCCCGGCAACTCGGGCGGCCCGCTCGTGAACCTGGCCGGCGAGGTGGTCGGCGTCAACTCCGCGATCAAGAGCCGCACCGGCGGCTTCCAGGGCATCGGCCTCGCGATCGCCAGCAACCTGGTCAAGTCGGTCAAAGACCCGCTCTTGGCCAACGGCTCGGTGCCGCGTGGCTACCTCGGTGTGGCTGTCGCGCCGCTGGAACCGGAAGTGGCGACGAAGCTCGGCGTGAAGGCCAAAGGTGGCGTGACCGTCGCCAAGGTGACGCCCGGCTCCCCGGCCGCGAAGGCCGGCATGCAGGACGGTGACGTGATCGTCGAGGTTGCCGGCAAGGCCGTGCCGGACGGGCGGCACCTGCAACAGATCGTGGCGGGCCTGCGGGCTGGCAAGACGGCTGAGATCGCGGTCGTCCGCGATGGCAACCGCAAGGTGCTAACGGTCACGGTCGAGGAGCAACCGAACGACTTCGGCTCGGCGTCCGAGTCCGTCTCGCCGGAGCCGGGCAAGACGACGTTCGACAAGATCGGGGCGTCGGCGTCGGAGTTGACCGCGGAGAAGGCCAAGGAACTCGGCTTTTCCTCGGCGAACGAAGGCGTGCTGTTGACGGAGGTCGCGCCGGACGGCGTCGCCGCGAACGCCGGCCTCCGAGCGGGCGTCGTGGTGGAGAAGGTTGACGGCACCCGCGTGCGGTCGGTCGCCGAGTTGCAGAAAGCGCTCGACGCGGGCTCGCTGGAGAAGGGAATCCTGCTCCAGGTGAAGGCACCTCAGTCGGGGACGGCGTTCGTCCTGTTGAAGTCCGCGGCCAAGTAACCGTAGTCACACAACGTCCACCGGCGCTGGTTTGAGTCGTGACTCAAACCAGCGCTGGTGGACGCTTTTCATACGGCCTGTGCAGCAAACGGATGGGCCACCCGAACCGAGCGAAATGCGGAGAGGGAGGGATTCGAAGCTACCCTTGAAGGGCTGGGGCTTCGTTGCACCTACCCCGCATTTGCATCGAAACGACTGCAAATCCCGGTCATTCACGACTGACTAGGCTGCACCGAGATTGTACTCACGCTGGCTTCGGGTGGCCAAGCCTGCCCCCTATTTGCCACCCATTTGGGTGTAGCCAAATTCTCTTGGGGTCAGGCAGCCAAATTCCAGTAGGCCTCCCACTGGATAGAGTTCCGGACGCAGACGAGGCTGGCTATGGACCGGACGTTCTTCTTCTTCCACCGGGCGCCGCGAGCTTTCAGAGGCTATCCGGATAGTCGGATTTCGCATAGGTTATGGGTGGTGAAGGAGT
>CAZNSL010000608.1:0-4234 GCA_964574975.1 uncultured Alcaligenaceae bacterium
TTGGAACCGGAGTGGCGCGGCAAGGTGACGATCGAAATCTCAAACACGACGCCGCTGCCGGCGAAGGTCTACGCGGGAGAAGGCATCGCCCAGGTTCTGTTCCTGCGGGCTGACGCCCCGTGCCGCACGTCCTACGCGGACAAAAAGGGCAAGTACCAAGACCAGCCCGGCTTGACGCTGCCGTTCGTCGTGAAGCCGTCCTGATCGTTGCAAGACCTACAATCGCTACGCGCCGTGCAACTCAACGAAAAAATGGCCTTGTGACCATCTGTTCACTACGGTTGCCTGTCGCTAAAATAGCCCATCGACGATATGTGTAATCCGGGCGCGATTGCTCCGGGCACGGCGGCCCGAGCGCTTCTGCGGGGTCTTTCGCGCCGCCCCGAGCGAATCCTTCGTCCGCCGACGCGACTCGTCTTTTGCGGAAGGACCCCGCGAACGATGATGACGGGGCGCGTTTTTCGCACCAGGATCATTCGTCGATAGGCAAAGGCTCACCTGCCATGCAGTTCCCCCGCCGCCATACGGCCGCCGGTCAAGACCCGTTCGCCGGCATCGCGTTCGTCCCGCGGACCTCGCGGATCGTCAACCCGAACGGCACCGTCGTCTTCGAGTTGAAGGATCTGCTCGCGCCGGAGGACTGGTCGCAGGTCGCGGTGGATATCCTGGCGCAGAAGTACTTCCGCAAGGCGGGGGTGCCGCTGCGCGCTGAGCGCGTCAGCGAGGACGGCGTGCCGGAGTGGCTCCAGCGCTCGCGGCCGGCCGACGGGTCGGAACTGGGCCAGGAGACGGACGCGCGGCAGGTGTTCCGGCGCCTGGCCGGCTGCTGGACGTACTGGGGCTGGAAGGGCGGCTACTTCTCGTCGGAGGCGGACGCGCGGGCGTTCCACGACGAAACGTGCTGGATGCTGGCCCGGCAAGCGGCCGCCCCGAACTCGCCGCAGTGGTTCAACACTGGCCTGCATTGGGCCTACGGCATCGAGGGGCCGCCGCAGGGCCACTACCGCGTCGATCCGACGACCGGCGAGATGATCCGCAGTACATCGGCCTACGTTCATCCAGCGCCGCACGCGTGTCTGCCGTACCACGCGCCTGTGACCACGCCGGCCGGCCCGGTCGCCATCGGCGAGATCGTCGAGCGGAAGCTAGTCGGCTTGCCGGTCTACGACCGCGATGGCCTGACCCGTGTGGCCGCGGTGAAGCACAACGGCATGAAGGCCGTCTACCGCGTTCGGCTGGCCAACGGCAACTTCATCGAGGCGACAGCCGACCATCTCGTACTGGCATGCGACGGCCACAAGGGGCCGCAGCGCTGGGTCGAGGTCGGCGAGTTGCAGCCGGGCATGCGTTTGATCCAGCGCACCGACACAGCCATCGCGCCGGCCGAGGATCACCACAGGGCGTCTGAAGCGGCCCTGGCTGGCTGGCTCCAGGCGGATGGTTTCGTCGGGCAATACGCTACCGGCACGAACCGCAGCCTAACGGTGGATGCGATGACCGTCAACGCCGACGAACGCGCTTACGTCGGCGAACTGGTGGGAGCGGTGTTCGGAGGAATCCACGCGCACGAACGGGCCGTGGCGAGCCAAGACGACCGCCTCGACATTCATCGGTTGCGTCTCTACGGCGAACCGTTGCGCGCGTTCGTGACTCGTTACGAGTTGCTCGACCGCCGGCTAGACATGCAGGTGCCCGCGACGGTTCGCACCGGCGGGCACCTGGCGGTGGTCGCGTACCTACGGGCGCTGTTTCAAGCCGACGGCTGCGTCCGCATCCGCGAGGAGCGGCAGTCGAGCGACATCGTCTTCGGCACGATCTCGCCGAAACTCGCCATCGGCGTATCGCAACTGTTGCACAACCTGGGCATCTACAACCGCATCGTGTTGTGCGACGATTCGCGCGAAGACCGCCAGGACTACTACCAAGTCGTCATCGCTTGGAAAAGCGAGAAGGAAAAGTTCGCCGAGTGGATCGGATTCGTCTCCGCCGACACGCGGGCGAAGCTCGACGCCGCGCTCGCCCTGCCGGGCCGCCGCGTCGCCCGCTTGCGAGACGAAATCATCGAAGCGATCGAGTATGTCGGCGAGCAGGACGTGTACGACATTGAAACGGAAAGCCACAACTTCCTCACGAACAATGTCGTCGTTCACAATTGTTTCATTCAGAGTGTGAAAGACGACCTGGTCAACGATGGCGGCATCATGGACCTCTGGGTGCGCGAGGCGCGCATCTTTAAATACGGGTCCGGCACGGGGAGCAATTTCAGCTCGCTGCGCGGGGTCGGCGAGCCGCTGTCCGGCGGCGGCAAGTCCAGCGGGTTAATGAGCTTCTTAAAAATCGGCGATCGCGCGGCCGGCGCTATTAAGTCGGGCGGCACCTGCCTCGCCCCGGACACGCTCGTCTACACTGCCCGCGGGCCAGTGCCAGTCAAGCAACTCGCCGAAGCCGGCGAGGACTTCGTGACGCTCAGCTACGACCCGCCGGCCGGCCGCTACAAGGCGAAGGCCGCCCGCGCCTGGCACGCCGGCAGCAAACGCGTCGTCCGCGTTCAGACCGACAAAGGTTGGTTCGATCTGACCTACGACCACCCGGTTCGCCTCGCCAACCACCAGACGTGCCTGGCGGGCGACTTGCAGCACGGTTTCTCGTTGCTGGCGTGCTCCATCGACCGGCAGCACGGACACCTGCGCGTCCACCTGCGCGATGGCATGAAGGGCAAGCAATTCCTGCACCGCCTGGTCGCGCACGATGTCGCGGGCCACGACCTCACTGGCCGAGTCGTTCACCACATCGACGGCAACGTCGACAACAACGACCCGGCGAACCTAGCCGTGATGACCCAGGCCGAACACGCCGGCCTGCATAGCCGCGAGTTGGCTGAGGCCGGTACACACGTCTTTCAGACCGAGCGGTTCCCACACGCCGGCGCGTTCAACGGCATGTCGCGCTTCGGCCGGTTTTGGGAGGACGCCGAAAAGGCCACGGCGTACCGCCGGGTGAAATCCGACGAACTACGCGCCCGAGGCGACGCAGCCGAAATTCAGGAATTGGCCGCGACTCAGAAAATGCTCAACACCGGCTACGACCTCGTCAATGCCGGTTACACCATCGACACGTTCGACGAGTACGTCGCGGCCCGCAAAGAACACATTGGTCGGATCGCGTCAGTCCGTGGCCTGCGCAAAAAGTTTGACGACCGCTTCGGCAGCTACGACGCCTTCCTGGCCGAACTGCGGGCGAACAACCACAAAGTTCTGTGGGTCGAGACAGTCGGCGTGATGGACGTGTACGATGTCGAGGTCGATTGTCCGACAGCCGACGACAAGACGCCGGAATCTGGGCACAACTTCGTCATTTGGCCAGACGCGAATCGCTCTGGATCGGGTGTCGTGGTTTATAACACCCGTCGCGCGGCCAAGATGGTGATCCTCGATCTCGACCACCCCGACATCGAGGAGTTCGTCAACTGGAAGGTTGTCGAGGAACAGAAGGTCGCGGCCATCGTCGCCGGGTCGAAGAACCTCAACAAGCACCTCAACGCCGTCTTGAAGGCGTGCCTCGCCGATACCAACCCGCTGACGCGCTTCGACCGCTCCAAGAACCTGGAGTTGAAGAAAGCCGCCCGCGCCGCGGCTCAGGCGATGGTGCCGCTCAACTACGTCGAGCGGGCGATCCAACTCGCCAAGCAAGGGTTCACGGCGTTGAAGATCGAGGAGTACAACACCGACTGGGACTCGGCCGCGTACTACACGGTGTCGGGCCAGAACTCGCACAACTCGGTGCGGATCGACAACGCCTTCATGCGGGCGGTGCGCGAGGACGCCGATTGGCCGTTGTACTGGCGGACGGAGAAGGAGCGCGCCCGCCGCGAGGGCCGGCTGCCGAAGCCGTGCAAGACGCTGAAGGCCCGTGGGCTGTGGGACCAGATCGCATTCGCAGCGTGGAGCTGCGCCGACCCGGGCGTGCAGTTCGACACGACCATCAACGAGTGGCACACGTGCCCCGCCGACGGCCGCATCAACGCGAGCAACCCGTGCTCGGAGTATCTCTTCCTCGACGATACGGCGTGCAACCTCGCTAGCCTCAACCTGCTGCGCTACTACGACGCCACCACCGCGCGCTTCGACGCCGCCGCGTTCCGCGACGACTGCCGCGTGTGGACGCTCGCCCTGGAAATCTCCGTTTACATGGCGCAGTTCCCGAGCCTGCCAGTTGCGCAGAAGTCCTACGACTT
>CAZNSL010000609.1:0-4226 GCA_964574975.1 uncultured Alcaligenaceae bacterium
GGTTGGGGCCGGCTCGCCGCCGCCTGCTATAATCACCGGAAATTGCCGACCCTCTTACTTCCGGTGACCGCAATGAACCGATTGTGTCTCTTGACGACGGCCGCTCTCGCCGCCGCCGTGGCCGCACAACCGACGCCGCCGAACCGGCTCGCCCTCGACCTGTTCCGCATGCCGGATACGGTCAACGCCATGGCCGTCATCCACATGAACGCGGTACTGCAGTCGCCCCGCGCGCGAACCGAGAACTGGGCCAATCGAAACCAGGCCGAAATCCTCGGTGGGGCCATCCCGGTCAATCCGGCGATCGAACGCATCGTCGTCGGTTCGCACTTCGACCCGAACTCGAGCCAGCCACCCTGGTCCCTGGCCCTAGTCACGCTGGTCCGGAACGCCGAGCTGACCCTGGCGCAGATCGCCGCGACGCGCCGCGGGGTCGTCGAGGAAATCGCCGGCCAGCAGGTCGCGGCCACGCCGCACGGCTACTTCGCCGAGGTACAGCCGCGGCTGATCGCGGGGGCGAGCGGGCTTTCCCACGGCGACTTCTCGAAGTATCTGAAGTTCGCCAAGACCAACACCCAGCGCGTCCTGTCGCAGTACCTCGTCGATTCGGTCCGCGACGTGCGCCAGACGCCGATCTTCCTGGTCTTCGACACGGCCGACCTGATGGATCCGGCCGCGGTTTCCCAGTACGTCGCTGCGTCGAAGGTGTTGGCCAACGACAAGGCCGGGGCCGATGTCATCGCCCGGTTCCTCAACGGCTTGCGGGGCGTGCGCGTCGCCATCGAGATCGGCGAATCCGCCATGAAGGCGACGGTGACGCTGGACGCGGCCGGCCCGTTCAGGGGTAACCCGAACGCTCTCCGGGACTTCTTGCTGGAGACGCTCGGCCACGCGGGGGCGAACCTGGACATCATTTCGCAGGCCGTACCGATGCCGGCCACGACGGGGCAGGCGTACGTCACGGACCTATCCGAGGGCGGGCTGCTGCGGCTGATGACGCTCCTGAACGTTCCTCCGGCTCCGGAAGCGCCGCCGCCGCCGAATCGCAGCCCGGAAATCGCACGCAACGCCCGCATCGCGGCAACCCGGCGCTACTTCAACGCCGTGAGCGGCATGCTCAACGAGTTGAACGCCTCGTATCGCCGCGCGACCAACTACAACTCGACGGCCAACTGGCACGAAGGATTCGCCCGTCGGATCGACCAGTTATCGACGGTCGATGTCGATCAGGGCGTTCTGGCGTGGGGGGCCGCCGTGGCGTACGACCTCCGCGTCTTGGCCACGTCGCTGCGCGGCATCCCGATTCAGCTTCAGAAACTCGAAGGCCAAACGCAAGTTTGGATGTCGGGGCTGGGTAACGCCGGCTGGGGTTGGGGCGGCGGCTGGGGCGGCCGCTTCGGCGCGCCGATGGTCTACCTCGACACGAACATCGGTCAGGTGCGCCAGGAACAGCAAAAGGCCGTCGAGGCGGGCCGGGCCAACCGCGAGCTGGTGTGGAAGCAGTTGACGTCCGAGCGCGAGCAGGTGCGGCAGAAGTTCCAGGACCAGTACGGCGTCGATTTGACGAGGTAAGGTGCCGATCCGATGGCTCGCGGCGTCGCATCGCGCGAACGAGTGAGGCCGGCCCGCCGCGCCCTGCTATAATCACCGGAAATTGCCGCCCCACTTATCTTCCGGTGACTGCCATGAACCGCTGGCCGATCCTGCTCGTCGCTGCCCTCGCCGCGGCCAACGCCGCCCCTGCCGAAACCATCGGCGACGACCTCTACCGCCTGCCCAGTTCGGTCAACGCGATGGCCGTCGTCAACATGGACGCGGTCTTCCAATCGCCGCGGGCCAAGAGCGAGAACTGGGCCAAGCGGCCGCGCGGCGCGGCCCTCGCCGGGTGTCTGCCCATCGACCCGCGGCTCGATCGCATCGTCATCGGCGCACACTTCGACCCGTTCGGGACGTCGCCACCCTGGTCGGTCGCGCTAGCGAACCTGGGACTGAAGCAGACGATCACCCTCGAACAGATCGCGCAGATGCGCAAGGGGACCGTCGAGGAGGTGGCCGGTCAGCCGGCCGCGATCACGCCGCACGGCTACTTCGCGCTGGTGCAGCCCGGCCTGATTGCCGCCACCAACGGCACCAGCCGCGTGGACTTCGCCAAGTATCTTCGGTTCGCCAAGGACAACCAGCAGCGCGTCCTCGCCCCGTACCTGGTCAACGCCGTCAAGGACGAGTTCCGCACGCCGATCGTCCTCGCCTTCGACACCGAGGACATGATCGACCCGAAAGCGGTCGCCCGGGTCGCCGCCGCGTCGAAGGCCCTGGGCGGGGACAAGGCGACGATCGATGCCGTCGTCGCGTTCGTCGGCAAGCTGAAGGGCATCCGCATCTTCATCCAGATCGGCGAGTCGGGCCTCAAGGCAACGGTGACGCTCGACGGGCCAGGGGCGTACACCGGCGACCCGAACGCGCTCAAGGCGTTCCTGCTGGAAGCGCTTGGCCGCGCCGGCGCGAACCTCGACATACTCTCGCAAGCGGTGCCGAAGCCGGCCGCGACCGGCATCTCCTACGTCACCGACATGCCCGACACCGGGCTGATGCGGCTGATGACGCTCTTGCACGTCCCGCCGGCCCCGGAAGCGCCGCCGCCGCCGGATCGCAGCCCGGAGATCGCCCGCGATGCCCGGATCGCGGCGACCCAGCACTACTACAACGCCATCGTGGCGATGCTCACCGACCTGAACGCCGAATACAAGCGCGCGAACAGCTATTCCGCGACGGCGAACTGGCACGCCGGCTACGCTCAGCGGATCGAGCAATTGCCGACCGTGGACGTGGACCAGACGGTGCTGTCGTGGGGCGAGGCGGTAGCGTTCGACCTGCGGGCGCTGGCGGCGTCCTTGCGCGGCGTGCCGATCCATCTCCAGCAGCTCGAGAGCCAAAAGCGGGTCTGGCTGTCGGGCCTGGGCAACTCCGGCTGGGGCTGGGGTGGCCGGCCGATGGTCTACCTCGGCACCAACGAGGGCCAGGTGGCGGCGGAGCAGCAGAAGGCGATCGAGGCGGGCCGCACCAACCGCGACCAGGTCTGGACGCAGTTGACGTCCGAGCGCGAACAGGTGCGGCAAAAGTTCCAGGACCAGTACGGCGTCGATTTGGCGAAGTAGGATGCCGATACGATGGCTCGTGACGCCGCGAGCCGAGTCTGCGAGGCGAGCGCTTCTGGCCCCCCTCTCCCGCAAAGCCGGGAGAGGGGCGAAGAACCCGCTCGGCGCGCGGCGTCACGAGTGGAATCGGTCTGGTGAACCGGGGGCGTTGCGCGTACAATGGGGGTTGCGGTGGTCCCACCGCGCCGCCGGGCGGGCGGCGCGTTTCGTTTTAGGAGAGTGCATGGCAAAGGAAGATTCGATCGAAGTTCAGGGCAAGGTGACGCAGTCCCTGGCCAACACGCAGTTTCGCGTGAAGCTCGACAACGGGCACGAAATCATCGCGCACATCGCCGGCAAGATCCGGAAGCACTTCATCCGCATCCTGCCGGGCGACACCGTTACGGTGGCGATCAGTCCGTACGACCTCACCAAGGGCCGGATCACCTTCCGCGGCCCACTGCGCAACCGCGAACAACCTTCAGCAGCGCCCGCCAAATAGGCCGCGCCGGCCGGGCGACCGGGACCGCCCCCGCCCCCGCGGCGGGGGCTGCGGATAATCCGCGCATTTCCACCTATCCGCGCAGCCGCTCCCACGCTATACTGCCCCATTACCTGGGTCGTTGTGGATCGGGCCGTTGCTCGCGCGCGTAGCCTCTCCTCACCGTCACCCCTCCGACTGCCGGAGCCGGGTGACCACCCACCGATAACACCGTCAGCACCGTAAGCGGTGTTACGCCGGGGCCGCGGCGCGTGTCGGCCGTCTCTAGTATGGGAGCCTTCCGTGGGAAAGAAGCTGTATGTAGGCAACCTGGCCTACTCCGTCGATGACGGCACGCTGAGCCAAATGTTCTCGGAGTTCGGCACCGTCACTTCGGCCCAGGTCATCATGGACCGCGACACCGGCCGCTCGAAGGGCTTCGGCTTCGTCGAGATGGGCAGCGACGCCGAGGCCCAGGCCGCGATCACCGGCATGAACGGCATCGAGAAGGGTGGCCGCACCCTCACCGTTAACGAAGCCCGGCCGAAGACCGACGGCCCGCGCGGTGGCGGCGGCGGCGGTGGCGGTCGCGGTGGCTACGGCGGCGGCGG
>CAZNSL010000610.1:0-4225 GCA_964574975.1 uncultured Alcaligenaceae bacterium
CAGGCAGGCCGTCCCACGGGGTGAATATTACGCGGCGACGGAGGTCGCCTTGCGGCGACGGAGGCGCAGCGCGCCGCCGAGGACCGCCACACCGACCAGCGCCAGGCTCGTCGGCTCGGGGATGACACCCACCGTGATCGTGGCGTTGCCCGACACGAGCAGGTTGTCCAGGCCGATGAAGTTGGTGAAGGTCGTGAAGTCACCGCCGGCCTGGCCGGGGTTGTTCGGGTCTTCAGCGCGGATCGAGCTGGTGCCTTGAGCCAGGCCGGTGAACCGGATGGTGCCGATGAAGACGCGGCCGTTGGCGTCCGGCAGGATGCCGGTCGTGAACGACGAAGCCGAGTTGATCACGACGCTGGTGGCGTTGCCACCGTTGATCGTCGAGAAGCCGCCCGCCGGGACGTTCGGCGTGATGTCGTTGCCGAAGGTGGCCGGCGGAGTGCCGCGGTCGACGACATCGATAATCGAGTTGGCGTTGCCGCTGCCGATCGGATTGTCGAAGCGGAGCCGCATGCCGAGGCCCGTCAGGCCGCCGTCGCTGCCCATCGGGTTGCCGCCCGACTGCTCGGCGTAGACGCGAATGCTGACCGTTTGGCCGACGCCGCCGACCTGGAACGTGTCCGTGAACACGTCGTTCGTGTCGGCGAAGCGGAAGGTGATGGCCTGGGCGTTGGCCGCGGCCGGAACAACTATCCCGGCGGCAATGGCCAGCAGTGCCCAGCGAAGCGAACGATACATCCGGGGTCTCCTCATGCTGATGAAGTCCGTGGGACGAGCGCACTGCGCACCCGCCGCGACGATCTTACGAAAAAAGGTCCCTAAGGGAACAGGTTAATTCCGAAACGATTTCGGAATTGTCCAAAGTCGAAGGCGTTGACGGCGCTGCTGGCGTCAAAGTCGAGGTAATCTCGGTAGTTCGGGTCGCCCGGCACCGTACCGATGGCGTTGCGGAACTGGCCGAGGTCGATGGCGTTGGTCGCACCGTCGCCGGTCGAATCTCCAAATAGCCGATATAGGCCGTTGGCCTGGGTGCCGGCCAGCGAATAGTCGTCGCCGGGCGTGCCGTCGCCGTTGCCGTCGAGCTGCGTCCCGCCCGAGCCAGTCACCAGGGAAGCGATCACCCCTACCGTATAAACGCCGTCGGCCAGCGAGCCGAAGTCGGCGTTCGTGCCGGTGAAGTTCGATAGCGTGACGATCGTGACGCCGGTGCCGTTGGACGCCGATGCGGTGAACGTCACCGGGCCGCCGCCGCCACCGGGTGCGGCCCGGTTGACGGTGAAAGCGGTCTCCGGGACCGCCGGCAGCGTCACGATGGAGTTGAAGGCGACGGTCAGCGATGTCACCCGCGACCGCTGCACGTCGGTGCCGTTGTTGACGCCGACGCCGGTCACCTGGGGCGCGCTGGGCGGAGCGACGTTGGTGATCGTGAAGTTGAAGTTCGAGATATCGAAGAAGACGTTGCCGACCGGCTCGACGATGATGCGGGCCTGATTGGTGCCGAGGTTGTACGGCATCTGGACCGACTCGGAGCCGTCGTTGGGGACGCTCGACGCGAGTACGGTCGAGGACGTGAACGCGGCCCCGTTCGTGGTGACGAGACGGACGTTGACCAGCGCGGCGTTGATCGGCGCGGACGCGGTGCCGGCAACGTTCCAGGTTACCGTCTGCGTCGAACCGCCGGCGTAGGTGATGCCGAGCGCGTTCGGCGACGTGACCGTGAAGGCGGCCCCGGTGTTGACGACCGAGACCGCGATGCTGGCGGCGTCGCTGGTCGAGGTGCCGCCGGCGGTGTTGACCCCGCCGCCGCCGGCGCGGTTGTCGCGGACGGTGACGCGGAACCGCATCGGGTTCGCGCCGCCGCCGCCCGGCCAGTTGACCGTCGGCAACTTTTCGGCGTTCCCCGACGGGTTGCTGTTGCTCAGGATGCTCGTCAGGCGGGGGAAGTAACGCGTCGGGTTGGTCGACGAGTTCAGCGAGCGGAACAGCGGGCTGGAGCCGTTGTCCGCCGAGTTCAGCAGGTTGGCCGGCCCCAGGTTGCGCTGCTCCCAGTTGTACGTCAGCGTGTCGCCGTTCCCGTCCGTCCCCTGCGCCGTCAGGGCGAAGGGGGTGCCCGTCGGGATCGTGTAGGGGCCGGCGGTCGTGGCCGTCACCGTGGGGACGAGGTTCCCGGTGGCGGTCCGCGTGCCGACGCCGGGGATGGTGTTATCGACGAAGTTGATGATCTCGTCGAAGCTGATCGAGTGGAAGTACGCGTCGCTGTGGGCTTGAAGGTCGCTGTTAGGCCCGGTGATGCCCGCGTAGGACATGATGGTCGAACCGCTGCCCGGCTCGTAGGCCGTCGACGCGTTCCGGTTCGGATCGCTCGACGTGTTGAACGAGTGATTTCCGCGGAATTGGTGGCCCATCTCGTGGGCGACGTAGTCGATGGTGAAGGCGTCGCCGACCGGGGACGGCGAGCCGGTCACGCCGCGGGCCTTGTTGCCGGTAATGCCAACGACGCCCAAACTGGCGACGCCGCCGCCGCCGGTCGAGAAGACGTGGCCGATGTCGTAGTTGGCGTTGCCGATCACGCTGTCGAGGTTGGACTGGTTCTGGCCCAACATCGCGCCGCCGTTGTTGTTCGTGTACGGGTCGGTGGCCGCATTGGTGTAGACCACCGAACTGTTGTTGGCGACCAGCGTCAAACGAATCGTCAGTTCGACCTCGTAGACGCCCGAGACGCGGTTCATCGCCGTCACGATGGCGGCCTGCCCGTTGGCCACCGTGCCGCCGAAGAACGCGGTGTACTCGCCGGTCGCGGCGACCACCGTGCGGTAGGTTCGCAGCGTCGCTCCGGTTCGGTTGGCCAACGGCGGGTCGGAGCCGTCGTCCGACGAGGCCGCGGCCGGCCCCGGCTCCAGGCCGGCTTCGTAAAAGCCTCGGGCGAAAGGCGACTTGCTCGCGTTCATGTCGCTGCGCGAGTAACTGGCGTAAATGCCCTGGTCGAGGTGGTAGTACGGGTCGATGTACCACGAACCGTTGGGCGTGAGGACCTGGGCGTGGAAGCCCTGCGGCGTGAAGTCCATGGCGAGGCTGGCGGTCGGGTCGTCGATGCCCTGGCCGCGGAAGGTGCGAATGTCGGGGAACTGGGCGGCAAGCCCCGGCTCCATGATCGGGGCGTTGACGATCCGAAATCGCTGCATGTGGCCGTCGGGCGCGGGCAGGGTCAGGACCGTGTTGCTGGAGTTGTTCCAGCCCGGCGCTTCCGCGGGCGCGGCGTCGAGGATGCCGTCGAGGGCCTGCGCATCGAGCGCGACCGGCAGGAAGTGGTCGAGGCCCAGGTAGGACTGCTTACCGGCCGGGGCTGGAGGCACGGCGTCGAGTCGCTGCCACAATTCGCCGACGGCGGCAACCGGGGCCGCCGCTTCCGTTACGGGCGCACGGAATCGGACAGGTGTAATGCGGTTCTCCAGGGCCAGAAGCGACAGTCGTTGGGTGGTCCGCGTGCGCCGTTGGGATGCCGGAGAGTGGAACGGCATGGAGGACTCCTAGGAATAATTGCTAGTGTTCCGCTTTAGGCGCGGGTCTCCGTGTCGTCGAGACTCGGGGGCCAAAAAAAGGGGGAAATTCCTGACGCCGCGAACGCGAGTTTTCCGGTGGGCGAGGATGGTCCGTTCATGGAGCGGTGCGGCCTTCGGATGGTCCAGACGCGGCGATTTGTCCAAGGCGGCACTTCTCGTACGCTCCGGCCGACGAGTCGCTCGGGCAGACCCAGCGGTCGAAGTAAATCCAGCCGGCACGCGAGTAGCGGAAGATGGCCGGCACCAGCGGTAGGTACGCCAGCGTCAGGCCGACGTTGATGGCGGTGTGCCCGTAGGGTTCCAGCAGCGCGGAGGCCGCGAAGTAGAGCGGCAGGGCGACGGCCGCCCCGATGACGTAGCTGACGTACATCGCGCCAAGGAAGTAGCCCTCCTCGCGCTGGAACAACAGGCCGCAAACCGGGCACGGGTCGTTCATGGCGACGATGCCGCGGAACATCTGGCCCGTCCGACAGCGTGGGCAGCGCTGGCGCAGCAGTGCCCATATCGCGCCCCAAGAGCCGGTCGGCCAGCGGTCGTTGTCCACGGCAGTCACCCCGGTATAAGAACCCGGCGAGCGGGGTGGGGGGGGGGGGGGGGGGGGGGGGGGGGGGGGGGGGGGGCGAGCGGGGGGGCGGGCCCCGGCCCCCGCCCCCCGCGCGACGCGC
>CAZNSL010000611.1:0-4222 GCA_964574975.1 uncultured Alcaligenaceae bacterium
AGCATGTCGAAGCGTCGAAGACATGCTTGCCCAAAGCGGCAAGCATGGCACCCAACGCGGACGCACCTCGGAGGATGCCACCGTGACCCGCCGCGTCATCGCCCTCGTTCTGCTCGCCGGCCCGGTTGCCGCTGCCGACCGGCCGACCAAGGAGCCGGCCTACGCCGGCAAGCCGGCGTACTGCCGCCTCGCCTTTGGCCGCGAGCGGGCCGTCGTCTGGCTCGCCCTCGACGGCGACAAGCTCTACGCCGACCGCAACGCCAACGGCGACCTCACCGACGACGAGCCGGCCGCCGCGAACGCCGACGGCTCCGGCGACACCGCGTGGCGGACGTTTCGCGTCAACGAACTGCGCGTCGCCGGCCGGACCCACCGCAGCCTGACGCTCACCGTCATGGCGCTCAAGGCGTCCGGCAGCGATGTCCCGGCCATCGAGAACCTGCTCGCCCGCAAACCCGACGCACGCTACTATCGGCTGTCGCTCGATGTCGAGATGCCGGGCCGAACCGGCACCGGCATTGACGGCCGCGTCACCCATTCCGCGGGCCACTACGACCACCGCGGCGTCCTGCAGTTCGCCGACCGGCCCGCCGACGCACCGCTGATCCGATTCGACGGCCCGCTGACGTTGGCCGTGTCCGATCCGGCGCACCTGACCGCCGGCCGCGGGACCGACCTGATGCTCGAAGTCGGTTGCGTCGGCGAGGGGCCGGGCACGTTCGCCAGCGTCTACTACGAGGGCGTCATTCCCAAGGACGCCCGTCCAGTCGTCGAGGCGATGTTCCCCGCCAAGGAGCCGGGTGCCCCGCCCGTCCGCGAGCGGTACGAGCTGAAGCAGCGGTGTTGAGGCAACACCCTCCACGGCCCGGTTCGGGTCGCAAGCACGGTTGGCGTCGGCACCGCAAAGTTGACGTTGTCGTTGGACGCCTGGGCCGACGGGCACGTCGCCCCGGCCGAGGTCGAGCTGCCCGTCGTCGTGCCGAAGGGCGACATCAAGCTGGAGCCGGTGTCGTCGCGGCTCAAGGCGACGCTGCAACACCCGTCGCGGCGCGGGTTCCTGGTGAACGTCGGGTTCGCCCCGGACGGGTCGAAGGTAATTGCCGGCAGCCATCCGGAGGGGCTGGTCCAAATCTGGGACGCCGCCTCCGGCCGGCAACTGGCCAAGTCCGCCGGGCCGCCGACCCTACAGCGCAACTTCGAGTATTTCGCGGTCGCCCCCGACTGGTCGCAGGTTTACACTGCGGCCGGCAGCCGCACGGTCGAGCGGGTCGTACGCGGCGACCGGAAGCTGCTACGCCTGACGGTGGGCGGCTCTGTGCGTGCGTGGGACGCCGCCACCGGGGCGGCTCGCCGCGAGTACCGCGACGACCCTCCGATGTGCCCGACTAGCGTCACCTTGTCGCCGGACGGCCGGCGGATGGTGGTCGGGGGCAACCTGAGCGGCGAGGTCGCCGGCGGCGCGTTGCCGCGCGGGGCGAGCCTATGGGACCTGGCGACGGGGCGGGTTCGCAGGCTGCCCGCCAACCTGGCCCCGTTTTTCATCTTCGCGCCCGACGCGACGCGGTTCGCCGTCGCCCGGCAGGACGGCGCGTCCAACTACCGCTGGATCGACCTGCTCGACGCCGAGACGGGGGCCGTCGTGCGGACGATCTCGGCCGGCGTCGAGTTCGTTGCCGTCCGCCCGTGGGCGTTCTCGCCCGATGGCCGGCGGCTCTACGGCGGCCTCAGCAGCTACCGGGCGATGCGCGACGCCGCCACCGCCGGGGCGCGGCTGGCCGCGTGGGACGTGGCCACCGGCCGCGAGGTCGGCTCGTTCGCCGCGCCGGACCCCAAACCCTGGCTGACGCTGGCCCCGCCGTCATCGGACGGCCGGACGCTCGCCGCGGTGACGCTCGCCGCGGGGCCGGCAACCGCCGGGCGACTCACGCTCTACCTCCTCGACGCCGAGACGCTGGCCCTACGGACGGCCGCCGACCTGGGGCCGAAGGCGTCCCCCGGCGTGCCGGTCTTCCGCCCCGACGGCAAGCTCGTCGCCGTGGTCCTACGGCCCGAGACCGATGCGAAGTCGCGGCGCGACCCGCCGCCGGAAGAGTTGCCGCAGCCGAGGATCGCATTGGTGGATGTAGCGACCGGCAAAGTTCGTGCGACGCTGGTGCTGCCGCAGTGCTTCTGCGGGTCGATGGCGTTCAGCCCGGACGGCAAGACGCTCGCCGCCGGCGGGCTGGGGCAAGTGCTGGGGGGGGCCCCCTCCCCCCCCGCGCCCCCGCCCCCCCCCCCCCCCCCACCTGAAAGGCGCAACATCAAAACTCGCGCGTCGGGCTGAATGATGTCGCGGCGGCGCGGCGTTAGAAGGTGAAGGCCAGGGACCAGCCAAGGAGTAGGCCGGTGTCGTTGCCGGTGCTGTCGGTGATCGTCAACTGCCAGTCGCCGGAGGCGTCGACGCCGTCGAAGGTCGCTAGCGACGCCGCACCCTCCGGGTTGAACAGGCCGGAGATGGCCTTGTCGCCGCCGTTGAACGCACCGCCGATGTCGGCACCGGACTCGTCGTCGAGGATCACGAACAGGCCGTCGTTGTCATCACCGATGCGGCTGAACAGCGCGATCGTCCGACCGCTGGGGACGTGCGTCAGCGTCGCCGACAGGTCGTTGATGAACGTGTGCCGGATGCTGAGGCTCACGTCCAGGTCGCGGACGACGCCCGCGCCGGCCGGCACGTTGACGACGCTGTTGAGCGTGCCCTGGTCGGGGATCGCCTGCAAGCCGGTTCGGCCGAACGTGCCGGTGCGCACCTTGCCGAAAGCGGTGAAGGTGCCGACCGTCGTGGTCGCGTCGGCGAAGAACTGCGTCTGCACCGGGTTGTCCGAGAGGAGATTCCCGGCGTCGCCGTTGTCGGCGTAAATCTTGACGTGCGGCCCGCCGGTCGGGCCGGGCGACGCGATGACCTCGAGTTGGGTGCCGGTGTTGTTGGCGTCGCCGACCGACACGCGCACGCCGCCGGTGAAGGCCATCGCGTACGGGAAGAACTGGTCGAACGCGGCGTCGTCGCTAACTTTGCCGTTGTTGGTCGTGTCGGTGAAGACCTTGACGTGCGGCCCGCCGCCGGCCCCGGCCCCGACAATGACCTCGGCCCCGGCGTTGCCCGCACCGCCGATCCGGCCGGCCGCGACGTACACGCCGCCGGTGAAGGCTGCGCCGTAGGCCAAGAACTCGTCCATGAGCGGCTGGTCCGACACGGCCCGATTGCCGTTCGAGTCGGTGTAGACGCGCACGTCCGGCCCGCCGCCAACGCCGGGGGCGCAGACGATCTCGTCGGTGCCGTTGTTGTCGATGTCGCCCAGGGCCAGGCGGGTGCCGCCGGTGAAGTTGGCGTAGGGGAAGAACTGGTCGGTCAAGCCGTCGGACACCAGGCCATCGCCGTCGGCGTCGCTGAACACCTTGACGTGCGCCCCGCCGCCGGCGTCGGCCGCAATGACCAACTCGTCCTTGCCGTCGCCGTCCACGTCGCCGGTGGCGATGTTGGTGCCGCCGGTGAACGCGGTGTCGAATGCGAAGAACGAGTCGCGGATGCCGGACACGGTGCCGTCGGAATTCAAGTCCCAGACGATGACGTGCGGCGCGCCGCCCGGGCCTGCGGCGGTGACGAGTTCGTCGTTGCCGTCGCCGTCGAAATCGCCCAGGGCGACGCGCGCGCCGCCGGTGAAGCCGCCGAACGGCAACAGGGCGACGGACGGGTTGGTGCCCGCGCCTTGCGTCTCGAAGGAGCCGTCGAGATCGGCGTCGCGGAAGATGCGGACGGCGGCGGGCACGCCGGCATCGGTGCCGACGGCGAGCAAGCCGGCGGGCACGGTGCGGGCTTCGAGCATCTCGGCCCCGAGGTGGCGGCGCGGGGCCGGGCGGCGGGTGCGGATCGGCCGTCGGGACGAACGCGGGAGCCAGTTGAGCAGGGACATTGGAATCTCCAGGGTTGGTGTGGCGTTACTGTCCCTGGCACCGAAATCGCCGCGGCGCGTTGCGGAAAATGCCCCGGTTCGCGGCCCGGAGCCGAAGCCGGGACGCAAGTGGGAACCGGCGCGACCCGGGGGCCGGCGGTCCACCGGTTCGACGCGGCGCGGCTCTTCGTCCTCGCCCTGGTACGCGGGGCGCCCGGCCAGCGCCTCCACGCCGTCACCGAAGAGGGAATCCCCCTCCGGGCCATCGCGGAAGCAATCGGCGCCGGACTTGG
>CAZNSL010000612.1:0-4222 GCA_964574975.1 uncultured Alcaligenaceae bacterium
CGAAGGACGACCCGGCTTTCATCAAGGCGTACAAGCCGCGCGGCGTGCTCAAGTCCGGCGCCGATGGCAAGACGGTGGACACCGGCCCGCTCAACCGCAAGCGGATGGAGACGATCGACGACGAGACCACGGCCGCGTGCATGGATTACATCGACCGCCAGGCCAAGGCGCAGAAGCCGTTCTTCTGTTGGATGAACTTCACCCGGATGCACATCTTCACCCACGTGCGGCCGGAGTTCCGGGGCAAGAGCGGTATGCCGGGCAACGAGTACGGCGACGGCATGTGGGAGATGGACCAGAACGTCGGCAAGTTGCTCAAGCATCTCGACGACCTGAAGATCGCCGACAACACCATCGTCGTCTTCACGACCGACAATGGCCCGAACGCCTTCACCTGGCCGGACGCCGCCACGACGCCGTTCCGATCGGAGAAGGACACCAACTGGGAAGGGGCCTTCCGCGTGCCGGCGTTCGTCCGCTGGCCGGGCCACATCAAACCCGGGTCGATCAGCAACGAGATGTTCTCCGGGTTGGACTGGTTCCCGACTCTCCTGGCCGCGGCCGGCGATACCAGCGTGAAAGACCGGCTGCTCAAGGGTTGGCAGCCGGAGGGCAGTCAGACGAAGTTCCGCAACCACCTCGACGGGTTCAACCAACTGGACTACCTGACCGGCAAGTCCAACAAGAGTGCCCGGAACGAGTTCTACTACTTCAACGACGACGGCGACCTGGTGGCCATGCGCACCGGCAACTGGAAGTTGATCTTTGAAGAGCAGAAGCAACAGGGACAGATGGATATCTGGGCGAACCCGTTTACCAAGCGGCGGGTGCCGTTGTTCGTCAATCTGCGGATGGACCCGTACGAACACGCTCAGATTTCCGGCAGCGGGTACGACCAGTGGCGAGTGGAGAACGCCTACCTGATCGCACTGGGACAGATCAAGGCAGCGGAGTTCCTCCAGACGTTCGTCGAGTACCCGCCGAGCCAGCGTCCCGCGGAGTTCAGCATCGAGGGCATCCGCAAAGCGGTGGATAAGAAGATCGACGAGTCGTTCAAGAAGCGCGGCATCGAGAAGTAACGTCTCCGATGTCACAGTTCGTGGTGCAAGCCGCGCGGCGGGGTTTCGACCACGCCGCGCGGCCGTCTCAGGTTGCCGTTGATGTCCTCCATGACCCGTCGCCGTAAGAGCGCGACCGTCAAAGCTCAGCCCCCCGCCGCGGACCCACCCGCACCGGCTCATCGGTCCGGCACGGCAGTCGCGGCGGGGTTGCTGTTCCTTTCCGGCATTGCGGCGCTGGTCTACCAGACGCTCTGGGTCAAGCAACTCTCGCTGGTCGTCGGCACCGATGTCCACGCCGTGACGGTCGCAGTGAGCGCCTTCTTCGCCGGGCTGGCGGTCGGCGGCTACCTGTTCGGCCGGCGTGCGGATCGGGTGCAACGACCGCTCCTGCTGTTCGGCATCATCGAAGTCGGCGTGGGCGTATTGGGCGTCGGCTCCACGCTGGCGCTGGCCTCATCCGCTCGAATGTTCGCGTCCCTCGAAGCCTCGACGGGGCCGGTCGCGTGGCTGTTGCCGTTCGCCCTGGTCGGACTTCCCGCCGCAGTCATGGGCGGCTCGCTGCCGGTGCTGGTGCGGGTCCTCGCGGGCCGGACGGGGCAACTCGGCTCCGCGGGCGGTCGGCTCTACGCCGCCAATACGGCCGGGGCCGTGGTCGGAACGCTCCTCACCGCGTTCGTGCTGATCCCACAGTTCGGCGTCCTCGGCTCGTCGCTCGTCGCGGCGGGGATCAACGTCGCCGCCGCGCTGGGCGCGATTGCATTCGGCCGGGCGAATCAATCGGAGGTTCTCGCGCCTGCGGCAGCGGCACCCGCAGCGCCTCCGCCCGGCTTCCGACTCGCGCTGGCACTCTACGCGATCGCCGGCGGCGTCGCGCTCGGATACGAGGTCGTCTGGACGCAGGTGGTGGTGCAGTGGACCAGCACACGCGCGTTCGCATTCGCCGTCGTCCTGGCCGTGTACTTGACGGGCCTCGTACTCGGTAGCGTCGGTTTCGCCCGCCGCGCGGATCGCGTATCCGATCCGTGGGGCTGGTTCGGACTCCTGATCGCGGCGGCCGGCGCGGTCGCGTTGTTGCAAGTCCTCGCGGTCGGCGACTGGCTCCAGCCGCTTCAGGTCAAGGCCGCGACGGCGGCGTTCAATGCCACGAAAAGCGAGCCGGTCGCAATGGCGGCGCGGTTCGCGGTCGCGGCGGCGTGCGTGGTCTTGCTCCCGACTCTCTTGCTGGGGGCGGCGTTCCCGGTCGCCCTGCGGCTGACGGGAAACGCCGCGCGAGCGGGCCACGATTCGGGCACGACTCTGGCGGTGAACACGCTCGGCGGAATCGCCGGGTCGCTGGCGACCGGCTTTCTCCTCGTCCCATCTCTCGGACTGGAACGAAGCCTCGCGGCCCTCGCCGTCGCGGCCGGGAGCGTGGGGGCCGTCGCCGCGCTGCGCGGCCGGGCCGTCCGCCCGCCCCTCCGCTGGGCGACGCTCGTTTGCGGAGGCGTTGCGGTCGCGGCGGCCGTCGCCGTTCCGCCCGACCACCTGGCGCAGTTGCTCGCCAGGAGCCGCAAGGGCACCCTCGTGTTCCACGCGTCCGGGGCCGGCGGCACCGTGGCCGTCATCGAACAGGGGTCCGGTGCCAGGACGTTCCGGCGGCTGTACATCCAGGGCGTGTCGAACACCGGCGACTCGATGACCTCGCTGCGGTACATGCGGCTCCAGGCGCTGCTGCCGCTCATCGTTCACCGCGGCGAACCGAAGTCGGTCCTGGTGATCGGGCTGGGCACGGGCATCACCGCCGGCAGCTTGTTGACCTACGACGGCCTGGACCGGCGGGTGTGCGCCGAGTTGCTGCCCGAGGTCGTGCGGGCGGCAGCGCACTTTCGTGGGAACTACGGTGTCACCGCCGACCCGCGGGTCGAAATCCGGCTCCGCGACGGCCGGCGCGAGTTGTTGCGGAGCGACGAGACCTACGACGCGATCACGCTGGAGCCGCCGCCGCCGTCCGCTGCCGGGGTGGTCAATCTGTACTCCCGCGACTTCTACGAACTGGCCGCGAGTCGCTTGCGGCCGGACGGGCTGGTGGCCCAGTGGCTGCCGCTGCCGACCCAGACGGACGCCGACACCCGCTCGCTCGTCCGCAGCTTCCTGGATGCGTTTCCGCACGCGACCCTGTGGACGACCGAGCTGCACGAGACGATGCTGCTCGGTTCGCGGTCGCCGATCGAACTGAACGCCCGGCGGATCGCCGCGCGGTTCAACCAGCCCGGCGTGACGGCGGCCTTGCGCGAGGTCGGCCTCGCGTCGCCCGCCGCGCTACTTGCGACCTACGTCACCGACCGCGACGGTTTGGAGCGCTACGCCGGCGACGCCCCGCCGGTCACCGACGACCGCCCGCGGATCGAATATGGCCCGTGGGTGTTGCCCGGCGAGTTCGAGCGGACGCTCCCGCGCATCCTCGAACTCCAGACCGCCCCACCACTGACCGACGCCGACGACGCGCTGCGGGCCGCGATAACGGAGCGGCGCGAGGTCTTGGACAGCTTTTACGCGACGGCGCTCTATGCGTACCAACAAGACCACGCGAAATGGCAGCGGACCCTCGCCTGGGTCTTGAGCCAGGAGCCGAACAACCCGTACTATCGCTGGTTTGCCGGGAGTGGGGCCGCCGGTCGGTAGCGCGACACACATATCCAGGTAAAGGGATCCGATGTCCGCACGCGATACAATCCTCGACCTGAAGCGCCGCATCGGCGAAGACATCATCGGTCAGGAGGCGGTCATCGACCGGCTCCTGATCGCGCTGCTCGCCAACGGCCACGTCTTGATGGAGGGCCTGCCCGGACTCGCCAAGACGCGCACGATCAAGACGCTGGCGAAGAACCTCGACGCGACGTTTCGCCGCATCCAGTTCACGCCCGACTTGCTGCCGGCCGACGTGACCGGCAGCGACATCTACGTCGAAGCCGGCGGCAAGGGCGAGTTCCGCTTCCAACCCGGCCCGATCTTCGGCAACCTGATCCTCGCCGACGAAATCAACCGTGCCCCGGCCAAGGCGCAGTCGGCCCTACTCGAAGCGATGGAGGAGCGGCAAGTCACGTCGGCTGGCACGACGCACAAGCTGCCGGAGCTGTTCCTCGTCCTGGCCACGCAGAATCCCATCGAACAGGAGGGGACGT
>CAZNSL010000613.1:0-4219 GCA_964574975.1 uncultured Alcaligenaceae bacterium
GTCTTCGGAGCGGAGCGCGATCTCGCCGCGCTCCGCTCCGAAGACTCCGCGTTGCGGCTAACCGTCGTTCTGCAATCGTTCGTACAGCCACGCCCGCGCGAACGCCCAGTACCGATCCGCCGTGGCCCGCGAGATGCCAAGATTCACGGCCGCATCCCCGACCGACAGCCCCGCGAAGAACCGCAGCTTGACCAACGACGCCTTCACCGGGTCGCGCTGCTCCAGCACCGTCAACGCTTCGTCGAGCGCCACCAGATCGTCGCCCGGATCGAGGGCCGCCGGCTCGTGGGCGTCGAGGTCCACGCGCCGTAAGCCGCCACCGTGCCGTTCGCGGCCTTTGCGGCGGGCTCGATCGACCAGGATGCGGCGCATCGCCTCGGCTGCGGCGGCGAAGAAGTGGCCGCGACCGGCGTAGCCGGGCCCGCCGACCAGTTTCACATACGCCTCGTGGACGAGGGCCGTCGCGCTCAGCGTCTGCCCCGGCTTCTCGTGCGCGAGCCGGGCCGCCGCGAGTTTGCGCAACTCGTCGTACACGAGCGGCAGCAGCTCCGCGGCAGCGTGGGCGTCGCCGGCGTCGGCCGCGGCGAGGAGCCGGGTCACGTCGCTCATTTGCCCCCCGCTGGTGTCGGCTGCTTCACGCCGATCTGCACCTCGGCCTCATCGCGGAACCGTTCGTACTCCATCTTTTGATACCACTCGCGCGGCCTGGTTTCGGCGAGCCAGGCGTTCGACTGGTCGAGGTACTTGCGAGCCTCGGCCGTTTGCCCGAGACGCTGGTGGGTCATGGCGAGCAGCAGCCAATCGAGCGGCGTCGCGGCGTAGCTCGGCTGTGCGATCAACTCGGTCAATTGCGTCCGTGCCTCGTCGTACCGGCCGGCGCGGTAAAGGAGGCCGCCGCGCGTGAGCATGAGGTCGCGGGAAAAGCGCGACGGCTTCGCGGCTGCCTTGTCCACCAGCGCCATGGCCTGCGGCACCACCGGTTCGGCGGCCGGGTCGAGGACGCACAGCCAGGCCGCACGGTTGCGGAGGTATATGTCGTCCGACGCCGCCTGGCGCTCTGCGGCGTGGCGACAGCAGTCGCGGTAGGCATTGCGGTTGCCCAGTTGCAGGCTCAGGAGGCAATGCCCCTGCCATGCCTTCCAGTGGTTCGGATCGAGGGCCAGGGCGCGGGCACAATCCGCCGCCGCCTCGTGCCAGCGACCGAGCTGGCCGTAGCAGTAGCAGCGGGTCAACCAGTCGGGCGCGAACTTGTGGTCGGGCGTCAACGAAGTTTCGCAGGCCGCGATGGCCGCCGCGTATTGCTGCCGTTGGACCATCGCCTCGATGGCCTGCCAGCGCTCGGTTTGTACGATGGCCTCCGCCTGGCGGTACCAAAGCTGCGCCTCGACGTTGGTCTCCCAACGGCCGGTCGAACCGGCCGCGAGGTCGAGCTTGCGATCCGCGGCCGCCACGCGCTTCAGCCACAGCCGCGCGGCCGCGGTGTCGCCGCGCTGCTGGTACACGAGGGCCATCGCGGCCTTCTGCGTCGTCCATCCCCAGCGGTTGTGCTCGCGTTGCAGGGCCGGCAGCGGATCGTCGTCGCCGCGGACGACCGCGCGGGCGTTCAGGAAGGCGGGGATGTGGTCCTGCGTGTGGGAGCTGGAATACTCGCGGGAAAACCGTTCGACTAACTCACCGACGCGGGCCGCCGGCACGCCCGGGTCCGGGTGCAGGGCGAACAGGCGCAGGAGCATTTCCGTCACGCGCGCGTTTGCACCGGCCCCATGACGCTCGATGAGCCGACGACAGGTCGTGCGGTAGCTCACCATATCGCCGAAGTACAGTTGCAACACGGCCAGCCGCAGCCAGGCGTCGCGGTTCAGCTCGCCGTCGCCGAGGAGATTGGCGTCGAGGATGCGCGCGTACTCGCTGCGCGCCCGCGGCCACTGTTTGAACGCGGCGCAGGCATCGCCGCACTGGATGCGGAACGGGATGTCGTCGGCTCGGCCCTTCGTCGCCGCGGCATACGCCGCCTCGGCCTCGGCCGTCTCGCCGCGCTCGGTATGGTAGTGGAACCGTTCGAGTAGGATGCGCACGTCGTCGGGCTTCCGGCGGATCGCTGCGGCGTGTTCCTCGGCCGCCCGGTCCCACCGGCCGTTGGCGGCGAAGGCGCGGAAGGCGATCAGGTGAAGTTGCGCGTCCGCGCCGCCGAGGGTCTTCGCGGAGGCGAGTGCGGTCTCGGCCTCCGGCCAGCGCTTCTGTTGGGCGAAGAACTCGAACGTTTTGAGCCGTACCTGGCTATCCGTGGGTGCCAGTTGCTCGGCCCGCGCGTACTCGGCGGCGGCGGCGTCGATGCGACCCAGCGCGGCGAAGGCTCGCCCGCGCACGGCTCGCAACCGCGGGTCCTCCGGCAGCGGTGCTCGCTCGATTGCCCGGTGCGCCTCGCCGTGGAGGACCAGGAATTCGACCCAGTCGATCCAGTACTCCCAGGGAACCAGTCGGCCCGTCGCGTCGTTCGCCACCTGGGACCAGCGGTTCAGCTCGCTGCGGCTATTCTCCAGTTCCTGCCGGGCCGCGTCGGTCTGGCCCGACTGGTGCAGGGCCAAGGCCAGGACCGGGTAGTTCAAGGACCGGGACTGATACGAGGTCTTCGTCAGGGATTCGCGCAGGCACGACACCGCCTCGTCGGGCCGGCCGGCACGCAACGCCGCCAACCCCCGCACGAACAGCCGCACCCAGTGGTGGCCGAATTCGGTCGCGCCGGTCGGTTCCGCCACCAGCCGCGCGAGGCTAGCGTCGGCCGGGACAGCGCCGGGGGCGAGGACGTAGGCCCGCGCCAGGGTGAAGCGCGAGAGATGGTCCGTCGGCTCGCCGAAACGTGCATGCATCCGCTCGCGCAACCGCCGGTAGCCGGCCGAGTCCCCTGCCGCCAACAGGGCCACGGCGTAGCGATGCCAGGGGATCGCAGTGTCCGGCTCGCGGCGGTCGAACGCGCGGGCATAGTCGGCCACCGCGAGGTCGCACAGGCCCAACTTGCCGTACAGGTCGCCGCGGCGGATCCACACCTGCGACTGCTCGGGTCGCAGTTCGGTTGCGCGGGTGAGAGCGGCCTCGGCTTCCGCCCACTTCCGGCTCATGGTGAGGACTTCGCTGCGGTCGAGGGCCGCGTTGGCCGCGCCGACTTTCTCCGTGACGGCGTGGACTTCCTTGGCGCTGCGGCCGGCGGCCTGTCGGGCGGCTTCGGCCTCGTCGCGGGCCACGAGCGCGGCTTGCCGGGCGGAGTCGGCCCGCCGTCGCGCCATTTCCTCGCTCATCAGGGCGCGCAGCGCCACCTCGCGCTCCCGGTTGGCCCGCACGAAGCCGATGCCGGCCAGGATCGTGGCGAGAAGCAGCACCCCCGCGATCGCACCGGCCGTCAGAACATGGGCTTTGTGACGCCGGACGAACTTGCGGAGGCGGTAGCCGGCCGACGGCGGCACCGCCAACACCGACTCGCCGGCGAGATACCGCTGCACGTCCGCCGCGAAGCCGTTGGCCGTCTCGTAACGGCGGGTGCGGTCCTTGTCCAGAGCCTTCATCACGATCCAATCGAGTTCGCCGCGGACCAGCTTCGTCAGCTTCTCCGGGTCGCTCTGCCGCACCGCGGCAATCGACGCCTTCGTCCGCGAGGTGCTGAGCCGGGCACTCGGCCGCGGCGGCTCCTCCTCGCGCACCAGCCGCAACACTTCGTCGAGCGCCGCCTCCTTGAGCCGCTCCGGCTCGAACGGCGGACTGCCGGCCAAGAGTTCGTAGAGCAACACGCCGAGGGCGTACACGTCGGCCCGCGTGTCCACGTCGAGGGCGTTGAACGTCGCCTGCTCCGGGGCCATGTACGCCGGCGTGCCGATCAAGGAGCCGAAGCCGGTGTACAGCGTCTTCTCGGTCAACTGCTGGCCGACGGCCTTGGCGACGCCAAAGTCGATCACCTTCGGTACCGGCTTCTCGTCGTGCAGCTCGACCAGCACGTTCGACGGCTTGATGTCGCGGTGGATGACGCCCTTCTGGTGGGCGTGCTGGATCGCCTGGCAGACCGGCACGAACAGTTCGAGTCGTTCGCGCGGCGCGAGCTTGCGGGCGTCGGCGAACTGCGTGATCGGCGTGCCCTTAACCCGTTCCATGACGAAGTACGGCCGGCCATCGGCGCGCGCCCCCGCGTCGAGGACCTTGGCGCTGTGCGGGTGGTCCATGTGCGCGAGGGCCT
>CAZNSL010000614.1:0-243 GCA_964574975.1 uncultured Alcaligenaceae bacterium
TCCACGTCGGCGCGTCGCGCAGTGCCGCGGCGCAGCGCCCTCGAACATCCTGCGCTTCAGGTGGGCGTGATGTTCGCGTTCATCCGGAACAGGTTGGCCGGGTCGTAGCGGCGCTTCAGGCCCGCGAGCCGCGGATAGTTCTGCAGGAAGTTGGCGTTCACCACCGCCGCGCCGTCGGCCGCATCCATCTCGTTGTTGTAGACGCCGCGGGTCGCGGGCTCCAGCGTCTTCCAGTACTCGCGC
>CAZNSL010000614.1:253-4216 GCA_964574975.1 uncultured Alcaligenaceae bacterium
AGGCCACTGGGCCGGTCCCGTCCTCGCGCGCGTTCCAGTCGGAGAAGATCATCATGTTCTGCTTCGCATAGCGGAACGGGAACGCCGTGGCCTCGGGCGCGACGCGACCGATCGCGCCGCCGGCGTGCTGGAAATACACCGTCGAGCTGCGCGTCGCGTCGGGCTCGAGGCCGCGCAGGATCGCGTCGATCGTCGAGTCCGAGATCGCGGTCGTGAAACCACTCTTGGTGTAGCTGCCCTGGGCGCGCGGATCCGAGACGTCGCCGGAGCGCTGCAACGCCGCGTAGTCGGTCGAGGCGACCCGGTCGAGGATCGGCTTGCCGACCTTGCGCAGCGGCGCCAGCACGCGTTCGGCCTCGCTCGCCGCGCCCGACCAGCAGATGTCGAAGCCGCAGGCGGGCGCACCCTTGGCGGGGTAGGCGATGAAGCAGTCCACGTAGAGCTCGTCCGGTGCCGACAGCGACACCTCGGCATAGCGCTTCAGCAACTCGCGCGCCCGGTCGACGGGGAACACCAGCATGCCGCCGATCATCTGGCGCTGCACCGGATGCAGCTGGAACTCGAACGCGGTCACGACGCCGAAGTTGCCGCCTCCGCCGCGCACCGCCCAGTAGAGGTCGGGATTCTCGTCGGCGCTCGCGCGACGCAGCCTGCCGTCGGCGGTGACGAGGTCCACCGAGGTCCCGTTGTCGAGCGCGAGGCCGAAGCGGCGCGCGAGCCGACCGAAGCCGCCGCCGGTCGTGAGCCCACCGACGCCGGTGTGCGAGACCGTGCCGAGCGGGGCCGCGAGTCCGAGCGCGAGCACCTCGTGGTCGACCGCGCCGAGCAGCGTGCCGCCCGCCACCCAGGCGCGCCGCGCCGTCGGATCGACGCGCACGCCACGCATCCCTGAAAGGTCGATCTGCAGGCCGCCGTCGCAGGTCGACTGCCCCGAGAAGCTGTGGCCCCCGCACTTCACCGCGACCAGCAGGCCGAGCGAACCGGCGAACGACACCGCGGTGCTCACGTCCGCGGCACCGGTCGGTTGCACGATCAGCGCGGGGCGACGGTCGATCGCGCCATTCAGCACCTGCCGCGCCTCGTCGTACCCCGGGTCGGCCGCGAGCAACAGCCGCCCGCGAAGGCTCGCGCGCAGGTTGCGCAGCGAATCCGCGCCGATCACGATCGGGCTGCGATCGCCGCGCACTGCGGCGAGATCGGTGAGCGCGCCACCACCGGAGGATCCCGCGGTGGCGCCCGCCGCCAGTACGTAGCGCGGCGCGGCCGATGCGAGGCCGAGCACGGCGCCGGTCTTCAACAGGGTACGACGATCCATCTGCACTCCCCTTTGGGCAGGAACGCGGCGACATTACCCGCGGAGTGGCGTCGTGGCGAGCGCTGCGCGCCGCACCGGTTGCTGTGGCGGACGGCCCGCGACAGGGCGGGTGCCGGGGCGCCGCAAGTCGCAACGTCCGTCTTCATCGCCTTCAGCAGCTCTTCGGTCAGTCTTGGGTCGGCGTTCATGCAGGGCAGGTCGCAGGCGGCGAGTGTCCGCTACCACCGCCGCGATCGATGGAGCCGCCGTGCAACACCCACCCCGTTGGATCCTCCTCAGCGTCGTACTCGTCCCGTTCATCGCCAGTGCGCCGTCGCCGGCGGCCGTCGGCGACATCGATCCGACCTACGGCCAGGGTGGGCTGTTCGATCCCAACCTGCTGGGGAACGCCCGCGGCTACTCCCTGACCACCGGCCTGCTCGGCGACGGCAGCGTGCTCTATGCGCGGCATCCGGCCGGTGCCGGTGCGCGGTTCGGGCATCGTGACGTCAACGGCCAGCCCGATCCCAGCTTCGGCCCGGGGGGCGAAGCCACTCCGATCCCGGGATTCGACACGTACGCGCCCATCACCGTGCGCGACGCCAACGGCCGCGTCGTGATGCCGGGCCTGGTCGGCGGCAGCTTCGCGCTGGCGCGATTCAACCTCGATGGCTCGCTCGATCGCAGCTTCGGCGGCACCGGCGTCGTCACCCGGGCAGGCCCCTATTCCGGCGGTGTGGCGTTGCAACCCGACGGCCGGATCGTCGCGGCCCTGACCTATTACAGCTCCTACCTGACGACCGGCGCCTCGATACTCCGCCTGAACGTCGATGGCAGCACCGACGCGGCCTTCGGCAACAAAGGCGAGTCGCCCACCGTGTCGTTCGGCAACGGCTGTTGCGGTGACTACGCGGTCGTCGCCGCGCTCGGCGGCCGCGGCCTGGCAATCTACAGCGATGTGGCCCACTACATGGATGGGGTCGGCGAAGTCACCACGGCGCCCGCCAGCAGTCCACTGACGGGTCTGTTCCGCGTGAAGGAATGGGCGTTCGCCGGCAAGATCGACGACCACCGCGAACTCTACGGTGGAGCGGCCGGAGGCAGCATCTACCTCGCTGCCCTGTTCGATGACGGGTCGGCGGACCGCGCATTCGGCGACACGGGTCTCGGCGTGGCACGCCTCGACATGTCCTCGCTCGTGGGCTTGCCTGCGGCGGCATCGATCAACGCGCCCGACGTCGTCACGGTCGATCGCGCGGCCAACCACATCCACGTCGCCGTGTCCGTTGCGCCGTGGACGTACATCCTGCGACTCCGCGCCAGCGGCATCGGCGCGGGCCAGGTCGACGCGGGCTTTGGCCGCGGTGGCGTGGTGCGATTGCCCTATCTCTATGCGGTCGCCGACATGGTCGAGCAAGCCAACGGCGCACTCGTCCTGACCACGATCGAAGGCAAGTCAATGCGACTGGTCGGTAGCGCCGCTGCCGGCGGCGCGAGCGCGGTCGGAATCTCGCCCTTGAGCCAGACGGTCGAAGAGTCCGCAGGCAGCGTGACGATCACCGTCTCGCGCGTCGGAGGCAGCGTGGGCACTGCCAGTGTCGCCTTCTCGACCAACGTTCCAGTCGGTGCCGGCCAGGGTGCGACGGCCGGCAGCGATTTCACGCCCGGGTCCGGGCGGCTGACCTGGGCGGATGGCGACAGCCGTGACCAGCACATCACGGTGCCCATCCTGAACGACACCAATTCCGAGTCGATCGAGTTGTTCGAGGTCGTGCTGAGCGATCCGTCGGGCGTGGTGTTGACGGGCGTGACGCGGGCGTCGATCAGCATCCGCGACGATGACGTCGCAGCAGCGGCACCGGCCACGACGCCGGGGTCGGTGGGCGCGACCGGTGGCGGGGCGTCGTCCGGGGGCGGTGCACTGGACGGGTGGACGCTGCTGGTCTTGGCGTCGTTGTGGTCGGCGATTCACGGGGGAGTCAGGCGCTTGAAGGCCGTGAGTCGCGGCCGGGAGCCAGGCTGATTCGCGGCCAGGAATAAACTCTGCGGGTTCGTGGCCGGAGGTTTCCACCGGAGGCTGCGGGTGGATTTGCTCTCGGTCAACCGTCGTCGCGGTCGCGCGTTGACGAATCATCCTTCCTTCGTGAACGGACACAGGAGCGACCGTGTCGGCGTACGAAGCAGCCATCGCTGCGAACCGGTTCGGCTTCGGCGCGCGTCCCGGGGATCTCGCGCGGATCGGCAGTCATGCGCGCGAGGCGCTGAAGCAGCAGCTGCGCGGCCCCGCACCGCTGCTGCCCGAAGCGCTCGAGGCCTCGCACACCCTGCTCGCACGCGTGCAGGACGCGCGCACCGCACGCCGCGAAGCGGCGGGTGACGCACAGCCGTCGGCGCTGGCGAACGCCAAGGTGTTGCGTGACATCTACCGGCCGGCCTACGTGGCCGACGTCCAGGCGCGGGTCCGCGCGGCGATCACCCGCGAGGCGGATTTCCTCGAGCGGCTGGTGCATTTCTGGAGCAATCACTTCGCGGTGTCGGTGGACAAGCCCGCAGTGCTCGGTCTCGCGGGCGCGATGGAGCGCGAGGCGATCCGCCCGCACGTGCTGGGCAACTTCGCCGACATGCTGCTCGCGGTCGAGCAGCACCCGGCGATGCTGCTGTACCTGGAC
>CAZNSL010000615.1:0-4214 GCA_964574975.1 uncultured Alcaligenaceae bacterium
GTCGGGTCGAGTAAGCCTGTCATCCCCGACTGCCGTCCGGCTCCCGAAGGCGGCTGCGACAGCAAGCGCTGATCCCCGCGGCGCAGTTTTTCGCGGACGCCGGGCGAGGTCGGTCGTATCTTCGACCGCAAGCCCGTCGCGGAGTCCTCCGATGCACACGAACCGCCGTCAATTCCTCGCAACCGGGGCCGCTCTCGCCGCCGCCGGAACCGTCTACCCGGCCGACCTGGACTCGCGTCCGCTGCGTCGCCCCAACCGCATCGGCGTTTCAACATACTCGTATTGGCAGTTCCGCCACGACCGGTTCCGGTCCATCGAGAAGTGCATCGACGAAGCCGCTGCCGCCAATTTCGATGCCGTGGAAATCCTCCACAAACAGATGGAGGACGAGTCCGACGCGACCCTACAGAAGTTCAAGCGGCGGGCATTCCACGCAGGCTTGGCTCTGTGCGGCTTTTCGACGCATCAGAGTTTCCTCTTCCGCGACAAGGACGAGCGGAAGCGCAACGTCGAACACACGGTCCACTGCATCGAACTGGCGTACAAGTTGGGTATCCCCACGGTGCGGGTGAATACTGGCACCTGGCGAACGCGCAAGGACTTCGACGAACTCATGAAGTTCAAGGGCGTCGAAGACCCTCCGCCGGGTGTGACCGAAGCGGAAGGGTTCGACTGGGTCATCGAGGGCTTTCGGGAGTGCGTCAAGACGGCCGAGAAGTGCGGTGTCACGATGGGTCTCGAGAACCACTGGGGCCTCGGTCGCACCGCTGCTGGCGTACAGCGCGTCGTCGAAGCCATCGGCTCGCCCTGGCTCCGCGTGACGCTCGACACCGGTAACTTCCTCGGCGACGACCGCTACGAGCAATTCGAGCGTCTCGCCCCGCTGGCGTCCTTGGTACAAGCCAAGACCTACGACGGCGGAGGCCGGTGGTACACGCTCGAGATCGACTACGACCGCATCGCCGGACTGTTGAGGGCGGTGAACTACCGCGGGTTCGTGTCGCTGGAGTTCGAGGGCAACGAACCGCCGGAGACGGCCGTGCCCAAGAGCTTGGCGAGACTTCGCAAGGCGTTCGCGTGAAGACCGTCCCGACAATGGAGTCCGATGATGGCGACCCGAACGTTCGCCGCGGGTGAAACGCTATTCCAGGCCGGCGACCCCGCCGACCGGGCATACTTGATCGAGGCCGGCCAGGTCGAGGTACTGGCCGGCACGACTCGTGTCGCTCTGCTGGGCAAGGGCGAGGTCGTCGGCGAGATGGCGCTGATCGAGGAACGGCCGCACGGACGCACCGCACGTGTCCTGGAAGCAGGGTCGGCGACGAGTTTGTCGCGTGCCGAGTTCGAACACGACTTGTTGCACGACCCAGTCCGTTGCCGAGCCTATTTGATCCGCCTGTTCGAGCGCCTGCGCACATTGAGCCGAACGACAACGGATGCACCGCCGACTTCGCCAGTTCGCACGGCGCCGCGCGTTACGCTTCATCCACTCACCCGTCGGGCGGCCGAGACGTTGCCTGACGCCGGGCTGGCCGTTCCTCAGTTCCCGTTCCGCATCGGCCGAGCGTCCGAAGCCGACGAGCGCGAAGCGATGGACCTCAACGATCTCTGGCTCCTCGATGTCAAACCCTTCAACGTCTCGCGCAACCACTTTGCCATCGACTTTTGGGACGGTTCGCAACTCGTCGTAAAGGACCGCGGCAGTCTGTTGGGCACCATCGTCAACGAAGTGCGCATTGGCGGCCGGACGAACCATCGCACCGCACCATTGGTCGAGGGCGATAATGTGGTCATCGTTGGCGATCCGACATCGCCGTACCAGTTCCGCGTCGAAGTTCGGTCGTGAGTCGAGTGCCTGTCAGGGGTTGCGCAAGGAGGTCGCTCTGACACCGCTGTGTTTCCACGTTGTGTCGGCCAAAAACTCCGGTTGACAGATTTCTTCAAGTCTTTATCGTCCTCAACCGACATGGACGCTCCCGACGCGGCCAGACCTGAGCCGCGCCAGGACCGTCAGCCCGCCGGATTCCCCCCCGCTCCGGGCTGGGGCGGTGCATTTCACGGAGAGAGGGTACCCGCATGAAGCGCTGGATCACACGCCCCTGGCTGTGGGCCTTACCCGCCCTGACACTGCTGACCGCGCCGGTCAGCGCGCAGTCGATCACCTTCTTCGGCAGCATCATCGTGACGTCGCTCGGCACGGAGGGCATGACCGTCCAAGTGCCTGATGGGATGTCCGTCACAACCACTCAGGGAAGCGCGCCGGACACCGCCTCGACGGGCGTCACCGGGCCGGCCACAGTCGATATCCGGCCGGTGCCACCGATCAATGGCCAACAACCACCCACGAATCAGAACGGCAACACCGGGTCTGGCACCGGTACGCCGACGCGTGGCGGTTCGAACGTCGGCACGGCCCAAACTGGCCAGACTAATCCATCCGTGACTGAGGTCGTCGACCCATTACCGATCGAAAGCCCGCCGGTGGATACTCCGGTGATCACCGACCCGCCACCGCCGTCGGTGGACGATCCGATCCTGACCACGACTGTTGATGTTCCGGCGACACCCGTGGACCCGCCGGTGGTCATCGACGACGGCAATATCCAGACGGTCGGTGGCGACCCGGTCTTGGACACGCCGGAGCCAGCAACTCTGACGCTGTTGGGCATCGGTGGTATCGGGGCCTTGGTGGCCCGCCGCAAGCGCCGCGCGTCGTAACGCGAGTCAGCCCGCGCGGGCCGGCTCCTCCAGGGGTCGGCCCGCGGTTTGCTTTTTCATCCGCAGGTACGTCAGGTATCCGATCACACCCAACCCCCACATCAACGTCCGTTGTACGAGGCTCGCCCGCACGCCCAAGGCCCGTGGCTTGTGCAGCACTCGGTCGTAGAGCGCGCCGTAACCCCACTCGCCGCCGCCGAGACCGCCGGGTGTCGGCACGAACGCCTGTACCGTCAGTCCGACCGGGACGACTAAGTAATGCTCGGCGAGAGACGGCAGCCGTTCGAGTTCGGCCGCATCGACGAACGCCCGCGACGCCAGGTGGAACGACGCAACGTTGATCGTGTGGCACGCCAGCGACATGCCCAGGGCGACAAACACGGCTCGCGGCGTCTTGCGGTAAGTCCAGACTGCCCGCCAGAATTCCGCGAGGATGCCACCGATTTTTGGGATTCGCTCCATCCGTCCGGCGCAGCGGACCGCCCGCCACTCGGGCAAGAAGCCCAGGCCGAGCCAAACTGCCAGGCTGACGACCGCGGCAATCCACGAAATGCGAACGACACGCATGGCGTCGGCGTTGCCGAGCAGGTCCTGGTTGCCGGTCAGGGCGAAAGCGAGGCCGCATAGGGCTAGTAGCCAGAGTAGGCCCCAAAGGCCGATGGCTCGGTCCATGATCACGGTGGCGACAGCCACCGTACGCCGATCCTGACTGCGGGCGATGCCTGCGGCTTTGACGATGTCGCCACCGATCGAGCCAGGCAGAAACGTATTGAAAAAGAAGCCAGCCAGGCCGAGTCGCAGCGCATCGACGTACCGGAACGGCAGGTTCTGGGCGCGGACGAGTAGGAACCAGCGAGTGAAGCTGATCGTCGCAGAAATCGCGGTCAATACTGCAGCAAGTGCGTAGGTGCCGGCATGGAACGGTAGCTTAAACGTCTCGGCAAGTCCCGGTTCGCCCGACTCGGGCTGCCAGTTGCGGCTGATGACCCAGGCGAGCAGGGCGAAGCCGACACCGTACTGAATGACGGCTTTGAGGGTGGAGCGGTTCACCAGGAGATTGTGGGGAGTCGACTGCATAGCGGCTAGACGAAAGCCGTTGACCGTGCTGGCTGGCAGTCGTATCATCGTGGGTACGGGGCTGTAGCTCAGCTGGGAGAGCGCTTGAATGGCATTCAAGAGGTCGTCGGTTCGATCCCGATCAGCTCCACTTTAATGCGACCCGCCGGATCCGGCGGGTCGCGTCGTTTCGTTCCGTGGCCGACGCCGTCACTCCGCGGTAAACCAACGCCAACACCCCTTCCAAGGACACACGCCATGAGCGCGTCGCGCTTCCGCCACGTCAACTACCTCTGGGACGATACCGTGGTGGCGAAACTCGATCCGCTCGGCCGGCTCGTTTACCGCTCGAACATCCTCGGCAGCGATCAGCGGATCACCATCACCGGTGGCGGCAACACGTCGGCCAAATTGGCCGAGCGCGATCCGCTCACAGGTAA
>CAZNSL010000616.1:0-4205 GCA_964574975.1 uncultured Alcaligenaceae bacterium
CGGCTCCTTCACTCCCCACCGACCACGGCCCACCGACCACGGCTGGCTGGGTCCAACCTTCGCGTCGGGCGAGCCGGAGGAAGCTGCGGCGCGCAAACGGCGGCAGGCGGCGGGCGCGGGCCACGCCGAAGAACTTCTCCAGCACCCAGCGCGCGATCGGGCCGCGCTGTAGTTGGTTCGCGACCAGCCAGAAGGTGCTGCCGAGGCGCGAGAACGTCGGCAGGCGGGCCATCGCCCATTCGGTCCGGCTGAGGCCATGTTCGGCCACGTTCGCCGCCTTCGCCTCCAGCATCAGCTTTGGAACGTTGACCTGCGTCGGGCACTCGCGGGCGCACATCTTGCAGTTGACGCACAGGTCGGCGACGGCCCGCACATCGTCGGCCGCGACTCGCTTCGGATCGGTGCCCGGCCGCAACAGCGCGCGCAGCAGGTTGACCTTGGCCCGCGGCGACGCCTCCTCGGCGTGTCCGGCGCGGAAGACGGGGCACATCCGCGAATCCGGCGACGCAGTGCGGCAGTCGCCGCAGCCGCTGCACGCTTGCAGGTGCTGCTCGGCCTCCCCGTCCTTCCACTGGAGACAAGGAGACCCGGAGACAAGGAGGCCGGGAGACGAGGCGGAGTTTTCCTCCCGGTCTCCACGTCTCCCGGTCTCCTTGTCTCCTCGTCTGCGGAAGGGCCACGCCTCGCGCGACGGGTCCGGGCCGACGACATTGCCGGGTGCGAAGACGTTGCGCGGGTCGAAGATCGTCTTCAACTCGCGGAACACCGGCGCAAGCCGCGGGTGCTGTTTGGCCACCCACGGCGTCCGCGCCAGGCCGTAGCCGTGTCGGCCGCTGACCGCACCGCCGGCGTCGAGGACGACGGCGTACACGTCCTCGGCAATCGCCCAGAGTTTCGCCGCGTCGGCCGGGTCGGACGGGTTCAGGTACGGCCGGGCGTGGACGTGGCCGGCTGCCGCATGAATCAGGAACGCCGCCGTCGTCTCGTGCCGTTGCATCGCGTCGTGCAGTCGCGGCACCACGTCCGACAGGGCGTCCGGTGGTACCGCGATGTCCTCGATGCCCGTCGCGCCGGCCGCCCCACCGCGCAGCCCAGCGAGGCTCGGCAGGGCCGCGTTGACGACCGCCCACAGTTTCGTCACGTCGTCGGGCTGGAACGCGGGCACGGCGAGCCGGGCCAGGTGGTGGTCGCGCACGGCCTCGTCGATCAGGTCGAGCGCCTGCCGTTTCGCGGCGGCCGGCGACTCGGCCTCGAACTCGACCAACAGCGCCGCCCCGGCCCCCGGCGGGATGATGCCGCCGAACCGCGGCCGCAATAGCGACAGCAGCCGGCCGTCGAGCAACTCGCAGGCGCTCGGCCGACGCGGCAGCGTCCGAACCGCGGCGTGCAGCGCCGCCGACAGGTCCGCGAAGCCGAACAGCACCGCCGACCGCCCGCCCGGCAGCGGCACCGTCCGCAGCGTCAACTCCGTGAACGGGGCCAGCGTTCCTTCGGACCCGGCCAGAAACCGCGGATGATCGAGGCCGTCGTCGGTCAGGACGCCGTCGAGGCGGTAGCCGCGATAGTACGGCGTCTGCGGTCGTTCGGCGGCGATGGCGTCGGCGTGGCGATCGAGCAGCGTCGCGGTCGCTCGATGGATCGCCCGGAACCGGCCGTCGGCCTCCGGCGGCAGTTGACGCGGCAGTGGGGTGATGTCCACGGCGTCGCCGGTGTCGAGGACGGCCCGGCACGCCAGCAAGTGATCGCGCGGGTAGCCGAGCAGGGCGACGCGCGGCCCGGCCGCATCGGCGGCGACCAGTCCGCCCAGTGTCGAGGTGACCGATCCCGCCGGTTCGACCGCGGGCCGCAGGCCATCGCGCAAGAGTCGGCGAGTTAGTTGCTCCCAGGTGACACCGGCCTGAACGCGGCAGCGGTCGTCCCGCACGTCGAGGATGTCGCGGAGGTGGCGGCTGACATCGACGATCAGGCCGGGGCCGAGGGCCGCCCCGGCGGTACCCGTCCCGGCCCCCCGCGCCGTGACCGGCAGGCCGTTCTCGGCGGCAAAGCGCACGACGGCTTGGACATCGGCCTCGTGCCGTGGGCGGACGACGGCGAGCGGCATCACCGCAAACGGGCTGGCGTCGGTGGCGTAGAGGCCGAGGCTTAGCTCGTCCAGCAACAGGTCGCCGGCAAGGACGCCCCGCAAGTCGTCGCGCAGCCGGTCGCGGGAGACCGAGTCCATAGGGTTAGCGCCGGCCGTTGGCCTGTTCGAGCCGGATTCGTTCCTGGCGGTAGCGCTCGGCCGTGGCCAGTTCGTGCGGGTCGAACCCGGACGCCGGGACGCCGCGGTGCTGCGCCCCGCAGCGGTAACAGACGACCACGTCGCCGACGATGCCGTAGTAGAGCAAGCCGTCGATCGCCGCCGAGCCAAGCAAGATGGCCCACGCGGCCCACGGGTGATACAGGACTTGCAGCACGAAGAAGCTCGCACAGGCCGCGGTCAGGATCGACAGGCCAAGCCCTTGCGGGAAGTCCTTCTGCCGGTACAAGTTGGCGCAGCCGCACAGGCCGCACGCGGCCAGCTTGCCGGCAGCGTCGCGGGTGTCGGTCAGCGTCGCCGCATGGCTGCACGCGGAGCAACTCCACGCCGTCGTGCCGACGACTTCCACGCGCGCCGATCCCTCACACGCCGGACAGACAAAGCGGATGTTCACGAGGCTCCTTACAGGGGCAAGCCAGTCTGGCGGGTTAGCAGCAGGCTCATCAGTTCGCCGAGGAAGGCGCACACGACGACGACGTACAGGATGCCGGTGGCCGACTGCGTCGAGCGAATCTTCGCGGCCGAATACGCCATCGCACCGAAGACGGCCGGAGCGGCGATGCCGACCAGCCAGCGCACCGGCAGCCACAAGCCCACGTCTGTAGTCAGGGTATACCCGCCGTGGTCGGCGGTCCAGCACGCCAGCCCGCCGCCGCTGACGACAGTTCGCACGGCGAGGGCCACGGCCGCGGCCGCCAGCGACACCATCAACGGCCGCAGCGACAGGCCCGGCGCGATCAGGTACGAGTGACCGACCAGCATCGCCGTCAACGTCGTACCGAGCAGCGCCGCCGACGAGGCACCGACCAAGGCCCAGCCCCAGGTGGGCAGTTCGTAGTTGATCGGGAAGTCCCCGGGCGGCGGTTCGAGGTAGTACAGGCCCGCGAAGCACAAGGCGGCGCACGCAACGATCAGCGTCCGGCCGAGCGGGGCCGGGTCGAGCGTCCAGGCGAACGCACCGGCCAGGGCGGTAGCGGCGGCCCCTAGGACGGACCACGTCGCAGGCGAATCGCCGCGGAACGTCAACAGGACCGCGACGACGAGCAAGCCGAGGGCCGTCAGACAGTGCGTGCGCGCGAAGCGCGGGTGCGGCGGCCGGTTCGTCAGGAGCAACAGACTCGCGACCAGGCCGAGCGCGAGGCGGACGCAGAACGTCGCGAGCATCGGTTCACCGCGGCCCATAGATCAGCGACATCAGCTCCGTCCGCGACGGCGGGTTCGAGCGGAACGTGCCGCGCATTGCGCTGGTCGTCATTGTGCTGCCGGTCTTACGCACGCCGCGGATCGACATGCAGGTGTGCGTCGCTTCGAGAATCACGCCGACGCCGCGGGCGTCCAGTTCCGTCATCAAGAGGTCGGCGAGTTCGTTGGTCATCCGCTCCTGCACCTGGGGCCGGCGGGCCAACACATCGACGGTGCGCGGGATCTTCGACAGGCCCACGATCTTCCCGTTGGGCAGGTACGCGACGTGGGCCACCCCCGTGAACGGCAGCAGGTGGTGCTCGCAGAAGCTGGCGAAGGCGATCCCTTTGACCAGCACGATCTCGTCGTAGTCCTCGGTGAAGACGCGACCCAGGTGCGCCCGCGGGTCGGCATGCAAGCCGCCGAACACCTCGGCGTACATGCGGGCGACGCGGGCCGGCGTCTCGCGCAGCCCTTCGCGGTCGGGGTCCTCGCCGACGGCCAGGAGGATTTCGCGCACCGCCCGCTCGATGCGGGCGTGGTCGACCGGCTTTTTTTCACTCACGCCGCGGTCCCGTGCATTCGGGCGAAGGCGATCCTCAATTGTTGTATGTGCGACGGGATCGTGCCGACCGCGCGGCGCACGAATTTGAGCCCGACGCGCCAGCGTGGGAGGAAGGTACTCCTCCCTCGCTGGCGCGTCGGGCTCAATGAGTGGCCGGGA
>CAZNSL010000617.1:0-4194 GCA_964574975.1 uncultured Alcaligenaceae bacterium
GTGCGGCGGGCGCGGCGCGAGGCTGGCCGGCGGGTTCTCGCCCGGTTTCGGCGGCCCGTCCGCGGCGAGCAGCCCGTCGCGCTGGAGCAAGTGCGCCAGCGCGAACAGCCCGACGCCGACGGAGGTATCCGCCAGGAAGGTGCGGCGCGTCGCGGTTCGAGGGTCAATCCACATACAGGAACTCGTTCGAGGCGAGGAGTTGCTGGCACAGGTTGGTGAGCGCGGCGAGGTCGGCGTCCTTGGCCTTGCCGCGCAGGGCCGCCGACTGGCGCACGAGGAAGTCCGTGGCGATGCCCAACTCGTCCGCGGACGGTGGCCGGAGGTAGGCGAACTGCCAGGCCTTGACGGCGGCCCGCGCGAACGGCGTCTCGGCCAGCGCTTCGGCCGTCACCTCGGCGGTCGCTTCGCCAAGGGCGCGGGCCGCGAGGTGAGCGGCCTGTGCCCGCAGGAAGTCGCCGTTGAGCAGCATCAGCGACTGCGGAGCGGAGGTCGTGCAGTTGCGGCGTTCGCAGCTCAGTTCCCCGGCCGGGGCGTCGAACGCCGCCAGCAGCGCGACCGGCTTGCTGCGCCGCACCTCGAGGTAGACGCTGCGGCGCGGCTGCGCATCCGGCGTGCCGACCTGTCCGGCCGCGTCCTCGACGCCGGCGACCGGCGGGCCGAACGGCGTGCGGTCGAGCCGGCCCGCCGCGACGAGCGCCCGGTCGCGCACGGCTTCCGCTTCGAGCCGCCGCACGGGAAACCGGCCGTAGAGGACGTTCGCCGGGTCGGCCACGTCCTTCGCTGGGTCGCGCCGCGACGACTGCCGGTAAACGGTCGAGGTCATGACGAGCTTGTGCAGCGCCTTCAAGCTCCAACCTTGTCTCGGCAGTTCGGTCGCCAGCCAATCGAGCAGTTCCGGGTGCGTCTGCGGCTGGCCGAGTTTGCCGAACTCGCCGGGCGTGTCCACGATGCCGCGGCCGAAGTGGTTCAGCCAGACGCGGTTCGCCATCACCCGACCGAAGAGCGGGTGCATCCCGCTGGTGAGGTGCGTCGCCCACGCCAGCCGGCGGCCGGTCGTCGATGAGTTCGCGCCAGTCGGTGCGATCTCGAACCGCTCGCCGTCGGGCGCGGCGATGGTCAGATCGGCCGGCGCGAGGTCCGGTCCCTTCGGCTGACGCGCGTTGCCGCGGTGGTGGAGCTTCGTGACGGGGACGCGCCCCGGCACCTCGGCCGTCACCGCGACGAACTCCTCAGCCGGCCGTTCGGCCCGCTTCGCCTGGACCTTGGCTTGCAACGCCTGAAGCGCTTCGGCCGCCTTCGCGTTGTACTGATACAGCACGCCGGCGCTGACGTTCAGCTTCGGGTTCGCCGCGACGAGTGTCTTCTGTTCGTCGGTGCGTTTGTCCGCCGATGCGTCGAACGCGGCCTTGAGTCTCGGCCGGTCGCCGGCGGGAAACTTCTCCAACTCCTTCTCGTACGCGGCCCGCACGGCGGCCGATTGCTTCTGGTTGTACTCCGCCTGCATCGTCGTTGCCTCGGCCTCGACCGCGGACGCCTTGGCCCGCTGGGCGTCGGTGTACAGCGACACCAGCCGTTCGGTCGGCCGCCGCCACTTCGCCGGGTCGAGGGCCGGCTCGAAGACGGCCCGCAGCCGGAAGTAATCGACTTGCGGCACCGGGTCGTAGCGGTGGTCGTGACACTGGGCGCACGCGACTGACGTGCCCAGCAAGCACGCGGTGACGACCTTGAGCGCGTCGGCCACCGCCTGTTCGATGTCCTCCGGTTTGCCGCCGCTCGCGGTACCGTCCGGGGCGGTGCGCAGGAAACCGGTCGCGGCCAACAGGTCGATGGCCTCCGGCGTCAAGTTGGTCCAAGGCCGGGGCACGAGTTCATCGCCGGCCACCTGTTCGACGACGAAGCGGTCGAGCGGCTTGTCGGCGTTGAGGGCGCGGACGACGTAATCGCGGTAGCGCCAGGCGTGCGGACGCACGGTGTCGGTGGCTCCGTCGCCGTCGCTATCGGCATAGCCAGCCGCGTCGAGCCAGTGCCGGCCCCAGCGCTCGCCGTACGCCGGGGACGCGAGCAGCCGGTCGAGCCACCGTTCGTAAGCGTCGGGCGACGGGTCGGCCACGAACGCGTCGATGTCCGCTGGCGTCGGCGGCAGCCCGGTGAGGTCGAACGTCGCCCGCCGGATCAGCGTCGCGCGGTCGGCGTCGGGGTTGAAGTCCAGGCCCTTCGCACGCAGCTTCGCCAGCACGAAGGCATCGATCGGCGTGCGCACGCGCTCATCCGCGAACGTCGGCGCGTCCGGCCGTCGGAGCGGTTGGTAGAACCAGTACGCCCGCTCCGCGGCGGTGATGCCCAAGCCCGGCGGCAGCGTGGCCGGCTCGTCGCTGCGGGCGAGCGCCCCGCCGGCGATCCACGCTTCGAGGACGGCGACTTGTTCCGCCGGCACTTTCTTCTCGCCGGGCGGCATCTCGCCGGCCTTGATCCGCTGGAGCAATAGGCTCTTACCAGGGTCGCCGGGGACGATGGCCGGGCCGCTCGTGCCGCCAGCGACGGCGAACCGGCGCAGGCGCAGGTCGAGGCCTCCGGGCATCTTCTCGCCGGCCCCGTGGCAGTCGAGGCAATACGCCTTGAAGACCGCCCGGGCGTGCCGCTCGAAGGTGATCGGCTCCGCGGCCGGGCAGGACGCCCAGGTCAATGCCAACACGGCGAATAGGAAGCCGCGACGCATGCGGGTGTGGCAGGGTTCGGCGGGACGGGCGGCTACGCAGGCTGTCAGCGTACCAGTTAGCCCACCGTGGGTCCACCCTGCCGCCGCGCCGACTTGGCCTCAGTTCCGCCGAGGAGTTTCGGCCCCACAACCGAGGCCACAACGGCCGCGAGCGCCGCCGCCACAACGGCCGCGAGCAACGATACCGCCTCGCTCGCGCCGCGCATCTCCGCGAACCCCGCGGCCGATCGAGCGACGCCCAGGCTCAGGCCAATGGCCAGGCCCGTGACCGCCGCTTGCCGAGCCGATTGCTTTCGCGCTTCCGTCATGACGCACCTCCTCCGGATCGGGCGACACTGTCTGCCAGTGTCATCCGCGACAACGGCCCGAACGTGCCAGCTTTCCGCGACACCGTTGGCGACCGCCGGCCGGACGGGTACGTTGATCCTGACGCTGCGCCCGCCGAGTCCCTTCGAGGCCACGCCATGACCGCATTGCCGCGAGCGTACCGTTTGTTGTGGTGCCTGTCGTTGCTCCTCGCGCCGGCGCTGTCGGCCGCCAACGACCCGCCGGAGGGGAAGGAGGACAAGCCCGCGCCGAAGAAGGTCCCGCTCTACGACCCGAAGGCCGACGCCAAGACGCAACTCGACGCGGCCATCAAGAAGGCCAAGCGCGATTCTCGCCGCGTCCTGGTGATGTTCGGCTTCGAGGGGTGCGGCTGGTGCCATCGGCTCAACGGCTTGTTCGCGAAGGACGCCGACATCCACAAGCTCCTGGCCGACGAGTACGTCCTCGTCAAGGTGGACATCAATTCGCCGAACGCCGACGGTTACCTGAAGGACGCCAAGGCCGCTCTCGACAAGGAGGAACGCGACAAGGGCGTCGGCTACCCGTTCCTGGCCGTCCTCGGCGGCGACGGCAAAGTCGTCACCGCACAACGCACCGACCCGCTGGAGGAAGGCAAGGGCCACAGCCCGGAGCGGGTCAAGGCGTTCCTCGACCGCTGGATTGCTCCGAAGGCCGACGCGAAGGCCGTCCTCAAGGACGCGCTCGACCGGGCCGAGAAGGAAGACAAGCGGGTGTTCCTGCACTTCGGCGCACCGTGGTGCGGCTGGTGCCATCGGCTGGAGGACTTCCTGGCCCGCGAGGAGATCGCGGCGATCCTCGGTTCCGACTTCGTGGACGCTAAGATCGACACCGACCGCATGACCCACGGCAAGGAGGTGATGAAGGAGTACCGCGAGAAAGAGGCGGGTGGCATCCCGTGGTACGCGATCCTCGACGCCAAGGGCAAAGCGCTCGCAACTTCGGACGGGCCGAAGGGCAACATCGGCTACCCGTACGAGCCGCACGAGATCGACCACTTCCTCGCCATGCTCAAGCAGTCGGCGCGGAAGCTAAAACCGGCTCAGATCGAGCGGATCGAGGCGGCGCTGCGCCAAACGCGATCCGAGATCGAAACCAGCCGCAAACGTTGACCCCCTCGTTCCCAGGCTCTG
>CAZNSL010000618.1:0-4174 GCA_964574975.1 uncultured Alcaligenaceae bacterium
TGTTGACGAGGCCGACGCCCTTGCCGCCGAAGACGCAGTTGAGCCACATGCCCGTCAGTGGCGTCAGGCCGGCCAGCGGGTTCAGGCTGTCGTGCATGCAGTTGACCGAACCGCAGGTGACGGCCGTCGTCACAGCCGCGAACGTCGGCCCGGCCGAAGGGCCGAAACGCAGTTCCTTGCCTTCGAGGTTACCGGCGCTGGCTACGGGAAGACCCGCGAACGCGGGGTTCGGCACCTCGGCGTCGAAGTAGACGGCCCAGCCGATCATGACGACGAACGCGACCAGCATGACGCCGTAGATGACGATAGCCTGCCGCATCTGCCCGAGCATGCGTCCGAACATCACGACCAGCGAGAACGGGAAGATCAGGATGTTGATGCAGGTAAACGCGTTCGACAGGGCCGACGGGTTCTCGAACGGGTGGGCGGAGTTCGCACCGAAGAAACCGCCGCCGTTGGTGCCGAGGTGCTTGATTGGAATGACGGCCGCGACCGGTCCACGGGCGATGCCATCGACCGCGCCGGCGAACGTCATCGGCATGCCGTCCGCCATCAGCACGACGCCCATAACGAGGCTCGCCGGTAGGAAGACGAAGGCGACCACGCGCCAAAGGTCGCGGTAGAAGTTGCCCATGTTCGTATCGCCGCGCAACCCACGGACGACGGCTGCCAGGGTGCAGAAGCCGACCGCAGCCGAGACGAACATGTTCCAGGCGATGACCGCGAGCTGACTGAAGTAACTGAGGTGTTGCTCGCCAGCGTAGTGCTGCAAATTGGTGTTTGTCAGGAACGACGCCACCGTGTTGAAGACCGTCGTTGGTGCGAGAGCCGTCTTGCCGTCGGGGTTGAGTGGCAGGAGCGACTGAGCAGCAAGTACCACGAAGGCGAAGGCGAACATGACGCCGGAAAACAGAATCAGCGACAGCGCGTACTGCTTCCACGTCTGGGGACCGGTATCGAGGCGTGCTTCGGCCCAGGCCATGCCGGGCACGCGCAAGCGACCGTCCATGACGTAGGCGAGATAGAAACCGACCGGCACCGAGAGGGCGACGGTGAGGCCGACGATCAGCAGAGGCAAAGTCCACATCGGACGGGAGCGCCTTCGCGGTTAGAACCACTCGGGGCGCAATAGCGCCGCGAGCAAGTACACGAACAGGAACAACGTCACCAGTACGGTCAGCCAAATCACGACGACTCTCCCGTCACACGCGGTCGCATGCAACCACGAACGCGGCCATCAGTCCCATCGTTGCCAACCCCAGGGCAAAAAGGGCCGGCAGCCACACGGTCAGGTCCACGGCTAACTCCTCTGCGGGCGGAACGCCAGTGCGAAGACATAGGTCATCCCCACCGTTACTGTGCCGAGCACGAGGATTGGCGGCAGCCACACGGCCGGGTCCACGGGAGAACCTCCAAACGACGGGCTGCTCACTGAATCGCATTCCCCATGCCATCGTTGGTTTCTGCGACGTAAGTGTTTGAGGAGCCGTGTCTTAAATCGTGTCTCGTCTCGGCGGCAGCCGACGGATCGGTCAAATTGCACGACCAATCGAGGGGCCGGTTGCAATTTGCACGGATCGCCGAACGTAGTTTCGATTTGCTTCGAAGGGTTATCATCGAATCGGGACGAGTCGCCTGCTGTCGCCGCCGGCGACGGGTTGCGACCTTGGCCTGTCACGACGACTGCTTGCTTTCGCTGGCGCTCGCCTGGAGTGCGACCGACGGGGACGTGTCACTGCCCGAACGGCATCGGTCCGAAGTGTTCTGCCACCGGCCCTAACACCGCGACAGGTAGGAAGAGCAATGCCCCCAGCAACAGTACAACGCCCAGCAACACGACGCCGAAGGTCACGGTGTCCGTACGCAGCGTGCCGACAGTGACGTGGCCAGACGGCTTCGCCGCCAGGCTTCCGGCCAGCGCGAGGACGGCGACGATCGGCACGTAGCGCCCGATCAGGATGACGAGAGCCGTAGCGATGTCCCACCACACTGCGAACGGGGCGGGCGACGAGTTCGCGGCGAAACCAAAGGTATCGGCCAACCCCTCGAACGCACTGCCATTGCCGGCGGCCGACGAGCTGAACTCGTAGGCCAGTTGCGAGAAACCGTGCGGGCCAGGGTTGCTGACGGAGACCGCCCCAGCGTCGGTCGCGGCGAACAGACCGAGCGGTATCAGGATCAGAACTGGGTGGCACAGAAGCGCTAGCATGGCGAGTTTCATTTCGCGGACCTCAACCTTTTTGCCGAAGTACTCCGGCGTCCGTCCCACCATCAGCCCCGTCAGAAACACGGTCACAATGGCGAAGACGAGCAGGTTGAACAGGCCAACGCCCTTGCCGCCGAAGACACAATTGAGCCACATGCCGGCGAAGCACGCCAGCCCGGCGAGCGGGTTGAGGCTATCGTGCATGCAATTGACCGAACCACAACTGACGGCCGTCGTCGTCGCGGCGTAGGTCGCGGCTGCGGACGGGCCGAAACGCAGCTCCTTGCCTTCGAGATTGCCGGCGGTCTCGACCGGCAGCCCGGCAAACGCTGGGTTCGGCGCGAGCGCGTCGGTACGGATGGTCCACGCCAGCAGGGCGGCGAACAGCACGCCGGCCACGGCTGTCAACACGGCCGCCTGGCGCGGTTGACCGAGCATCCGCCCGAACGCCACGAACCCCGCAATCGGGAACAGGAGGATGCACAGGCACTGCACGACATTGGTCGTCGCCGACGGGTTCTCGAACGGATGGGCCGAATTCGTGCCGAAGAAACCCCCGCCGACGCTAGCGAGGTTTTTGACCGGCACCAGTGCCGCCACTGGCCCGCGGGCCACGCCGTCGGCCGCGCCGGCGAACGTCATCGGTATGCCGGCTGCCATCAGGGCGAGGCCAACGGCCAGCGACGCCGGCACGAGCGCATAAGCCAGCGCGCGCCAGCAGTCGAGATAGAAGTTGCCCAGGTGCGGGTCGCCGCGCAAACCGCGGGCGACGGCGGCGAACGCCGCCAGGCCGGTCGCGCCGCCGGTGAACATCGCCCAGACGACCGCCGCGAGTTGACTGGCGTACGATAGGTGAACTTCGCCAGCGTAGTGCTGCAAGCTATTGTTGGCGAAGAACGAGACGGTCGTGTGAAAAACGGTCGTGGGAGCGAGTGCTTCCTTACCGTTTGGGTTGAACGGCAGGACCGGCTGGAGGGTCAGCACGCCGAATGCAACAGCGAAGGTGAGCGTGTTGAACGCCAGCAACGAGAAGCTGTAACCCTTCCAATCCTGCGGCCCGGTGTCGAGTCGCCGCTCGATTCTTGCGAGCCAGGCTGGTGCGCGGTAGCGACCGTCGAGGAGCCACGCGAGGTAGCAGCCGACAGGAAGGGACGCGGCGGCCGCACCAGTCACGACCAATACGGGGATGAACCACATGGCGCGGTAAGTAGCAAGCGCTATGCCACAAGCGCCGGGTGCCATGCTTACCACTTTCAGCAGGCATGGGAAGCGGCGAAGCCGTGCATGGCACCCGGCGCTTGTGGCACGACCCGTGCATTCCGTGGGCGCGAACCGGGTGTCGGCCCGGTTGGGTCGTGCAAAATGCACGACACGGCCGGGCATCGTGCAACCCCGCGTTTCTAGCCGCAGTGCGCGACCGGACGTAGGACACCCGCGATGAACGTGCTGCTCATCGACGACGAACCGAGCCTGCGGCGCACGCTGCGCACGGCCCTCGAAAGCATGACGCACCGCGTCCGCGAGGCCGGATCGCCCGCCGACGCCCTCGACCGCCTCGGCGAAGAAGCGCCCGATCTCGTGCTGCTCGACCTGAAACTCGGCCGCGAGTCGGGCCTAGACCTGTTGCCCGAACTGCTGGCGCAACAGCCGGGATTGTGCGTCGTCGTCATCACCGCGCACGCCAGCATCGAGACGGCCGTGGAAGCGATGCGTCGCGGGGCGTTCGACTACCTGCCCAAACCGTTCACGCCGGACCAACTGCGGGCCGCCCTCGCCCGCGCCGCCGACCTGCGCAAGCTCCGCACCCAGGTCGGCGTCCTCGAAGAACAACTCCGAGCCGCAACGCCCGGCGTCGAACTCACGACGGCCGAGCCATCCGTGCGACAAGTCCTCGACGTGGCGTTCAAGGTTGCGGCCAGCGACGCGACCATCCTGTTGCGAGGCGAGAGCGGCACCGGCAAGGGCGTG
>CAZNSL010000619.1:0-4174 GCA_964574975.1 uncultured Alcaligenaceae bacterium
AGCCGCCAGCTGATCGAGACGTTGTTCACCGCGCTGGTCGACGCCGACGCCGATGCGGGAGTGCGGGCGATCGTGCTGACCGGTGTCGATCCGGCGTTCTGTGCGGGCGTCGACCTGAAGGAGGCCCAGCAGCTCGGCATGGCGTATTTCGAGCGCTTCCAGACGCACGACTGCATCACCAAACCCGCCGAGTTGACCACGCCGATCATCGCGGCCGTCAACGGGCCGACGTTCACCGGCGGCCTGGAGATGGCGCTGGCGTGTGACTTCATGATCGCCTCGGAGCGCGCGGTGTTCGGCGACACCCACGCGCGGGTCGGCATCCTGCCCGGGGGCGGTATGACGGCCCGGCTGCCGCAGCGCGTGGGCGCGGCGATGGCGCGCCGGCTGTCGATGACCGGTGAGGTGGTCGACGCGGCACGCGCCGAGCGGATCGGCCTGGTGACCGAGGTGGTGCCGCACGAGCGGTTGCTCGGCCGCGCCGTGGAACTGGCCGCCCAGATCGCCGAGGTACCGGCCGACACCATGGCCGGGCTCAAGCAGATGTACGTCCGCGGAACCGCAGGCGTGACGGACGCCGCGCTGGCCGTCGAACAGGAGATCGCCCGCGCGCACCGACCCGACACCGACACCCTGGCCGCCCGCAAGGCCGAGGTCACCGCCCGGAACAAGAGTCAGTTACAGTAAGTATTTCCGTAACTGTCCGGGAGGTAGCGTGCCGACGCCGTTCTTCGTGCCCGACAAGGACACCTTCGTCCCCAACGAGATCGCCCAGGGCGGCTGGGGCCCCACCCTCGGCGGCCAGGTGGTCGGCGGTCTGCTGGCCCGCGCGGTCGAGCAGAAGGTGTCCGAGAACGAGTTGGTGCCGGCCCGGCTGACCGTCGACATCCTGCGCCGCGTAGCCACGGCGCCGGTTCGGGTGCACGCCGACGTGGTGCGGGTGGGCCGGCGCATGCAGGCCATCGACGCGATCATGACGCAGGACGACGAAATCGTCGCGCGGGCCTCGACGTTGTATCTGCGCCGCAGCGAGCAGCCGCCCGAAACGCCGTGGACCACACCGGTGACGATGCCGCCGATCCCGCCCGAGCCCGACGAATTCGACGAGTCGGTCCCGATGTTCATCACGCCCTACGGTCGTCCGGCCGATCAGGACGGCTACGGGTTCGTCTGGCAGTACGACGGCCCGCGCTACGCCTGGGTGCGTGAGATCCGCGACCTGGTCGACGGCGAGGCGATCTCCCCGTTCGTGCGCGCCGCGATGGCCGTCGACGTCAGCGCGTCGATGACCAACTTCACCACTGGTGGGCTGGGTTTTATCAATGCCGACTACACCCTGACGCTGTGCCGCCTTCCGGAGGGCGAGTACATCGGCCTGGCCGCCCTGACGCACGCCAGTGCGGCCGGGATCGCCACGGGCACAGCGGCTCTCTACGACGAACGCGGACCGATCGGCGCCGGCGTCACGACGTCGGCGGCCAACCGGCACTTCACGGGGACGGGGTTAGCCTGAACGGCAACCAGTAGGTTCCCGGCCCGTCGCCCGGGCATCCGGGCTCGGCCACGGTGAAGGTGCGCTCGCCGGCGAAGCTGCCATCGCCGTTGGGCCGCAAGAAGTCCGAGCGGAACGCCGTCACCGCGCTGCCGTCGTTGCAGTGGAACGGATAGTCGCCGGAGGATTCCCAGCGGTCGCCGTTCCAGGTGTAGTCGAACAGCGCCGGCGCGTTGGGATTCTCCTCCAGTTCCGTCAGTCGCAGCCAGTGCGCGGTGCAACCGGCGGGAGCGCTGAAAAAAGCCGCGATGGTGTCCGCCCAACCGTTTGACGCGCCCGTGCCGGGGTATGCCGCCGCGACTTGCCAACTACACAGCCCGGAGGAGACATGTTTATTCACAACAAGGACCTGCAGTTCGAGGTGAGAGTGGACCGGCCCGATCCCCGCTTCGCCACGCTGCTGCAGGAGCAGTTCGGTGGCGCCAACGGCGAACTGAAGGCCGCGATGCAGTACTTCACGCAGGCGTTCGTACTGCGCCAGAAGAACCCGAAGATGTACGACCTGTTCATGGATATCGCCACCGAGGAGTTCAGCCACCTCGAGATGGTGGGATCCATGATCACCATGCTGCTCGACGGCCTCAACGACGACCTCAAGCAGGCCACCGAGCGCTGCGACTGGATGCCCGCGGTGGCCAGCCGCGGCGGCCGCGACGACATCATCCACCAGGTGGCGGTCAACCCCCTCTACTTCGCGCTCACCGGCGGCGGCCCCGACGTCAAGGACTCCGCCGGCGTGCCGTGGCAGGGCACCTTCGTCAACGCCAACGGCGACCCGACCGTCGACCTGCGCAGCAATCTGGCTGCCGAGTCGCGGGCCAAGATCGTCTACGAATATCTCAAGCAGTTCACCGACGACCCCGGCGTGCAGGACACGTTGACGTTCCTGATGACGCGCGAAGTCACCCACTATCAGCAGTTCACCGCTGCCCTCAACGAGCTGCCGGTGAACTTCCCACCCGGACAGCTGCCCGGCGACGAGCGTTTCCAGAACGTCGCCTTCAACATGTCCGACGGCGGCGGCGACGTGCGGGGCCCGTGGAACCAGGGCCAGGGGCCGTGGCCGCAGGGCATGGAATGGGAGTACGTCGACAACCCCGCGGAACAGTGGCTCGGTGGCGCGAAGCGGCAGAACAAGGGTGCCGAACTGAGTCCGGAGGGACAGCCGGCCGTGCAGAGTGACAAGCCGTTCACCCACGAACACCGCATACCGACCAGCTGAGCGATGAACGAAACCGGCGCTCCGCGAACGTGGCTGGGGCACCGGTTTCGTGCGACGGGTCAGTGCGTGTGCGGATCCGGCGGGTTCTTCTCGGCACGGCCGGTGAGCTCGTCCCGGATCTTGTCGGCCAATGCCGCTCCGACGCCCATGGTCTTGAGCACCGCCGGGTTGGGCGGGGTGTCGGGATGCGGACGGGTGGGCGCCATCTTCTTGGCCTGTTCGAGCTTCCGGCCGAGCGTCTCGAGGCGCTCACGACCCGCGGCGGTTTCGAAGCGCGGCCAGACCACATCCTGCTCGTAGGCGATGTGGTGGCGGCCCGCCTTGACGAACTCCTGCAGCGCTTCGTGATAGTCGGCATCGCCGGGCTTGCCGTCTTCCAGGCGCTGCAGCAGTTTCTTGCCCTCCTGCTCTTCCTCGATGGCGTGGTCGGCGAGTTCGTCGCCGTCATCGAGCGCTTCCCGCACGGCCGGCCAGAACAGTTGCTGCTCGATGGCCTCGTGTTGCGACTCGGCGATCACCAGGTTGGTAACCATGGTTTGCAGGCCGCTGAAGTCGGCGCCCGAACCGGTGGGCGCGCCGTCGAGCGCATCCAGCATGCCCAGCACGCTCGTGTGGTCTTGGCGGAGAAAAGTCAAAGCGTCCATATTGTTTCGCCCTTCTGTTTCTGAGGTGCGGCGCGCATACCCGGCACCCGGCGGTTGAAACGCCACCGGCGCGGGGAATTGACGCCCATCAGCGGGCGCGAACGGTTTACGACGCGGAGAACGGCGTGTACGTGCCGTCGAGGACTTCGCGGTGCCCGATGGTGCGGCCGGTGACGGTGTTCGGGTCGACCAGCGCCAGGCGCACGACGGCCTCGGCGAAGTCGGTTTCCGAACCGATGTCGTCGAAGTCGGTGCGGTAGTAGGACAGTCCGGGCGTCATCATGGCCTGCGACGGGGACAGCGCGTTGACCGAGATGTTGCGCCGCTGCAGCTCGTAGGCCGCCGATTCGGTGAGGTGTTCCAGCGCCGCCTTCGATCCGCCGTAACCGGGCAGGATGCCGCCGCTGAAGTCGGAATACGGTCCGGTGCCCGGGATGCGCGAGGCGATCGAGCTGATGTTGACGATCGCCCCTCCCCCGGCGTCCAGCATGTCCGGGACGACGAGTTGCATCAGCTCGTAGGCCGCGAACACCGCGATCTCGAAGTGCCGCCGGAACGCGTGCACCGGTGTGCCGACGAAGGGCGGCCAGTCCGCTTGCGGCGCTTGGGCTTTGGCGGGCTTCTTCGGTGACGGCGCGGCACCGGGGGTCGGCGGCCGGCCCGGCGCGGTGAAGGCCGCGTTGTTCACCAGCACCGTGACCGGGCCCAGCGCCGCGCGGGTCTCTTCCACCAGCCGGGGCAGGTCGTCGCGATTGG
>CAZNSL010000620.1:0-4155 GCA_964574975.1 uncultured Alcaligenaceae bacterium
GGTTCGGTCGTCGTCTGGGTCGTGAAGGGGGAACGCCCGCCGGCCACGCTCGACCGACTTGCGCAGGGCCATCACCTCCGGGCCGGACAGCTTGCGGCACTTGCCCTTCGGCAGCCGGTCGATCTCCACCGGGCCGATGGCCGTGCGCCGCAGCGTCACGACCTTGTGGCCGAGCTTGGCCAGCATCCGGCGAATCTCGCGGTTCTTGCCCTCGCTCAACACGACCTTCAGCCAGGTGCTGTCCTTCTGCCGCTTCAGCCGCTTGACGCGCCGCGCCCGCACCCGGCCCTCGGCCAGGAACACGCCGCGGAGCAACTGGTCCAAGTCGTCCGGCGTCGGGTTGCCCTGCACCTGCACCAGATACGTCTTCTCGACGCCGAAGCGCGGGTGCGTCAGTTGGTTGGCCAGGTCGCCGTCGTTGGTGAGGAGCAAGAGGCCCTCGCTCATCTCGTCGAGTCGGCCGACGGTGTAGACGCGCTGCTCGACGTGCGGTACGTAGTCGATGGCCCGCGGCCGACCGGCCGGGTCGTAGTTGGTGCAGAGGACGCCGCGCGGCTTGTTCAGGAGCCAGTAGACGTGCTTCTCGACTTTGACCGGCGTGCCGTCGACGGCGACGCGCTGGGCCTCCGGGTCGATCTTGATGCCGAGGTCGCGGACGGGTCGACCATCGACGGTAACGCGGCCGGCGCGAACGAGGTCATCGCAGTGGCGGCGGGAGCCGACGCCGGCGTGAGCCAGAAACTTGTTGAGCCGCTCCATACAGGAATGATAGGCATGTTCCGACTGAGCGGCCGGCTTCGACTCGCTCTTGCCTTCGAGCTTCGCCAGCCGCTCGCGAAACGCCTGGAGCTCTTTTACCAACTCGCGCCGCTCGACCTCGCCGGCGGCCACCTGCTGCTCCAGCGCCGCGACCTTACCCGTCTGGGCCGACACCGGGCCCGACAGGTTCTGCGCCTCGCGGATCGAACTCCACAGACTGGCGTGACGGTTGTTGAACTCGTCCTTCTTGATGAAGTCGCCGGCGCTCTCGCGCAACCGGCTCAGGTCGCTTCGGACGTCGTTGATGGACGAGAAGAGCGACTGGTAGGCGTTGATGACGATCAGGGCCGTGATGCTCAGGATCGTGCCGCCGAAGATGCGCCAGAACAGCGACACCTTCTCCTCGGCGGGAGCGGCTGATGCCGCGGGCACGACGGGCGACGCATCGGAGGCGCGGAGCGTCTCGGCGGCGAGGATTAGGTTCCGCTCGCTGGCGGTGAAGCTCGAATGGCTGTCGCGTGGCTGGCGCTTCGGGAGCACGTCGGGGCCTCCTGCCCACCGGGGTGACCGACGGGAGCGCCGACGATAGCGGGATGGGGCAAGCGACGCAAGGCGGGTTCTCAGCGTCCCGCCAGCGTCGCCACCAGCGCGTCGTGCAACAGGCCGTTCGACGCCACGCACGGCCGACCGTGCCAATCGTACGCCCCGCCGTCCAAGCCGGTCACGCGGCCGCCAGCCTCGCGGACCAGGACGACGCCGGCGGCCACGTCCCACGGGTTGTTGTCGAACCCCCAATAGCCGTCGAAGCGGCCCGCCGCGACGTACGCCAGATTCAGCGCCGTCGACCCCGTCCGCCGCAGCGATTGCGCCTTGGCGGAGAAGATGCTCCACCAGTCGAGCTGCGGCGACCGCTCCGTCATGTCCGGCGGGAAGCCGGTCGACAACAGGGCGTCGCGCAGTTCGGCCGCCGCGCTGACGCGCAGCGGCGCGCCGTTGAGTGTCGCCCCGCCGCCGGCCGTCGCGGCGAACATCTCGCGCAACCGCGGGTCGTAGATCGCGCCAACGACCAACTCGCCGGCCACCTCCAGCCCGATCGAGACGCAGTACATCGGTACGTCGTGTACGTAGTTCGTCGTGCCGTCGATGGGGTCCACGATCCACGTCGGCGGCGCGCCGGCCGGCGGCCGCGCCGGGTTCGGCCCATCTTCTTCGCCGAGGAAGGCGTGGCCGGGGAAGCGGCCGAGCAAGTATTCGCGGATCGCCGCCTGCGAGGCGAGGTCGGCCTCGGTGACGAGGTCGGCCCGGCCCTTTTCGCGTGCGCGGAAGCGGCCGCGCCAGCCTTCGAGGATGTCGGCGGCCTTCAATGCGGCTTCTTGTGCGGCGTCGAGGTAGTCGGTGAGCATAGAGGTTAGGGTATGGGGTCACCGAGTAGTCTTGCACCTGAGCGTCCGGTGTGAGCCGGCTGAGCGTTCGCAAAGCTCAGCCGGCTTACGCCGGCCGCTCAGGTGCCGGTTCGGCAAATGCGATACCGTGACGGCCCGCCCCGTGATACCCTCATACCCCAGGGAGGACGCCGCACATGGGCCGCTTCGGGCTGGGGCCGGTCTTCGTCTACGAGTGGCTGACCGGCGCGCGCCGCTGGCAGATGTACGCCATCCGCGCCGGCTTCGTGCTGCTCCTGCTCGTTTCCGTCACCGTCGTCTGGGTCAACAAGGCCCACCAGTTCCAGTCGATCCGCGTCGACCTGCGTACCCACGCCGCCATCGGCGAGGTGCTGTTCGCCGGCTTCTTCGGCATGCTGATTTCCCTCGTCCTGCTGGCCGCGCCGGCGGCCACCGCCGGGGCCGTCTGTCTCGACAAGTCCCGCGGCAACCTCCTGCATCTGTTCGCCACCGATCTGTCGAACGCCGAGGTCGTCTTCGGCAAACTGGCCTCGCGCCTGCTGCCCGTCGCCGGCCTGTTGCTGGCCTCGGTGCCGATGTTGTCCGTGTGCCTGCTCATGGGCGGCATCGACGCCGATGCGATGTACACCGGCTACGCCGTCTGCGCCGCGCTCGCCGTCTTCGGCTGCGCCCTCGCCCTGGCGCTATCCGTGTGGGGCCGCAAGACGCACGAGGTCTTGCTCGCCGCCTATCTCGTCGAACTGCTCCTGTTGCTCGCGTACCCGTTCGCGGCCGGCATCCAGTCGGGCCTCGGCTTCGGCCGTGCGACGGATTCCCTGGCGTGGACCAACCCGTTCCTGCTGACGTTCTCGCGCTACCAGGTGTTCCGCACCAAGACCGACGGCACCGACTTGGCGCTGTTCCTCTGCGTCACACTCGCTGCGGCGGCTGTCCTGACGCTGGCGGCGGCGGCGACCGTGCGCCGCGCGACGACCCGGCAGTCGGGCGAGGCGCGGGCAACGCGGCGCGGCTGGAAGCAGTCGGCGTGGCTCGACGCGATCGGGCCGCAACTCGATTGGAACCCGGTGCTGTGGCGCGAGTGGCACCGTACCCGACCGCGGGCATGGGTCGTCGTCGTCTGGGGCGTTTACTTCGCCGGCTGCGCGGCCGGCACGCTCAGCGTGGCGTGGCTGGCCGCGTTCAAGGGCAGCCGCGGTGAGATCGCGCCATTCACCGCGGCGTTTCAGGTCAGCATCGGCCTCTTGCTGGCGAGTGTCTCGTCGGTGACGGCTCTGTCGGAGGAGCGGGTGCGCGGCAGCCTGGACGTGCTGCTGACGACGCGCCTGACGACGCCGCAGATCGTCTTCGGCAAGTGGCTCGGTGCATACCGCACGGTCCCGCCGCTCGCGGTGTTCCCCGTGCTGACCGCGCTGGCGCAGGCGGCATTCAGTGGGCACCCCGGCCGACTCCTGGCGGTGCCGATCATGGGCCTGTACGTATGCGCGGTCGGGGCGGCGGTGACGAGCCTCGGCCTGGCGCTGGCGACGTGGATCGCCCGGCCGAGTCGGGCCATCGCGGTCGGCGTGGTGGTCTACCTTGCGGTGACGGTCGGCTGGTTGACGTTCATCATGTCGATGGCGCGCCACGACATCGGCCGAGCGCTGGCGGCGGCCAGCCCATTCTTCGGGCCAGGTCAGTTAGCGTTCGAGGCCGGAGTGCGTGGCGGCCGCGAGTGGGAAGGCTTTTCGGCAGTGCCGGTCTGGTCGGCCGTCTACTTCGTCGTGGCGGGGGTGCTGTACGCACTGGTGCTGACGACGTTCGATCGCTGCCTGGGCCGCGTCAGTGGCCGGTTCGCGCCGGTGCGGCCTTTGGGCGCGCTGGCCGCGCCGCGGCGGGCGACGGACCGGCAGCCCGACCCGGTTTGAGAGTTGCGATTGCTTTTTTCAACCCGCAGCGACGCCGCGAGCCGAGTCTGCGAGGCGAGCGCCAAGCCGCCGGAGGCTTGGCGCTCGCC
>CAZNSL010000621.1:0-4153 GCA_964574975.1 uncultured Alcaligenaceae bacterium
AAGGGACGCGCTGGGTGGCGCGGCCCCCGGGCGAGCCGCTCGTTCGGGTCAGGGCAGGATGGCGATGGCCCGCGTCGGGCCGCCCGAGCCGCCCACGATCGGCATCGGCAGCGCCACCAGCATCGCACCGCTGTCCGGGACCTGGTCGAGATGGGCGAGGTTCTCGAAGCCGGGCTTGCCGGCGCCGTTGACGACGCGGTGGACGATGAAGTCCTTCGACGGGCCGTGGTCGATACTCGGCGTGTCGACGCCGACGCCGTTGATGTCGCGCTCGCGTAGCAGGAACTCGGCCGCGTCCTTGGAGAAGCCCGGAAAGTGCAGGTTGGCGACATCGCCGGCGATGTCGGTGCCGAGGTAGCGCTTGCGATCCGACCAGCGCGTGCCCCAGCCGCTGTACATGACCACGATGGCGCCCTTCGGGATCCGTCCGTGCGCCCGCTCCCAGGCCTCGAGGTCGGCGCGGCTGACACGGTAGTCGGCGTCCTCGGCCGCCTGCGCGCTGACGTCGACGCGCACCAGCGGCCCGATCCCGGCTGTCACCGGCAAACGATCAGCGGAGAGGCCGCCGCGCGCGAAATGGACAGGGGCGTCCATGTGCGTGCCACCGTGCTCGGCGGCAGAATAGTTGTTGGCCTCGTACCAGTATCCGCCGGCCGTCTCGCCGGCCTGCACCCTCTCCAGTGCAAACCGCTTCGCGGTCGGCCAGTAGACCGTGTCTGCGCCGAACGCATACGTCAAGTCGACCACCTTGGCCGGATCGATCTCGGCGGCGGCGGCGGTCGTGGCGAGCAGCAACGCGGCGATGGCCATTCGGATCATGCCAGCAGCCTTCCCACAGATGGGAGGGGTTGTCACTGGGCCGCATCCGCGACGAGACGGTGAAGAGTGCCTCGCCGCTCACCGAGCCCCGCCGTCCTGCTTCAGGAGCATGAAGCATGAACGGCGGGTTCGGCTGAGGTCCCACACGTCTACTGCAGGGCGCCCTCGAAGGCGGCCTTCAGCATCGAATCACGCGGCGGGGCGTCCGCGGGATTGCTCCCCGAGTTGTAGGTGAGAGCCACCTGGATGCGGCTCGGCAGCATCATGATCCAGGTCCCCGCGCCGCGGCCCAACCCGTCCGTGTGGCCACCGTTCTTCTTGTAGTACGGGCCCAGTCCGCTCGAGCCGCGGAAGGACTTGTTCGTGATGTCGTCGAAGCCGAGCCGGTCGTTCTTCATCATCTTGACGAGAGCAGGGCGCACGAGCTTCCCACCGTCGAACGCAGCCAGGAACCTCGCGAGTTCCGGCGCGCTCGTCACCACGCCGCCCGGCCCGCCGCGCAGCACGGAATCGCTGTCCTGCAGATCGCCTGGGATCGTCGTGTCCGCGAAGTTGTAGCTCAGTGCGCGGTTCGGACTCGTATAGGTGAGATCCCCGACGACGTCCGCCTTGGCAAAGAGATCGAGAAGGTCGGTGCGAAACACCGAGGAGAAGATCGCATTGAGGTCCGCGCCGTCCGCAGCGCAGTCGTGGTCGGCGAATGCCGCCTTCATCGCGCTCTTCTCGACCACGAAGGGGAGGAGAAGGCGGATGAGCGCGTAGTGGATGTTGTGATAGCCCGGCGGGCGCGTGCGGCCCTTCTCCACCGCCTCGCGCAAGCAGCGGTACGGGTCGTCCGCGCACACTGTCTTGCCGGCGTAATAGAGCCCGGCGCTGTGATCGAGGAGCTGGCGGAAGGAGAGCACGGCCACTTCGGCCGGGACGTTCCAGCAGTCCGGGAGGTAGGCGCCGATCGTGTCGTCCACGTCGAGGCCGTGCTCGTCGAGGGCGCGCACCAAGGCGACAGCAGTGATCATCTTGCTCGCGCTGTCGATGCCGTTCTGCGTGGTGTTCTGGAAGGGCAGCGTCGAGTCGCCTGGGACTCCGGGGCGGGCGATCTTGCGCAGCCCGCCCGATCCGCTGCGCACCACCTGGCCCTTGTAGGTGATCGCGTAGCCGAACCCGACGACGGTGCCGGCCATCTCACTCTCGATCGCGTCGGCGAAGGCATCGAAGTCCACGACGTAGTCCGGCTCGAGCTGCGCGGTACGCAGGACTCCGATCTGCGAGAGGGAGGTGCGACGCTCGCCGGAGATGCTGGCTGCGCCGAAGCCGCTCGTCGCCGAGGTGGTTCCCTTGGGCACATCGTAAAAGGAGCCCGAGATCGTCGCGTCGGCGTTGCGCTTGCCAACGAACACGGTCGCCCATGAGGGGCGAGCCCCCGGGCTCGCCTTGGCCTCACCGACCCAGATCACGTCGTCCCCGGTGTTGCGCACGTAGTGCCGGCTGCCGTCGTTCCCGTCGAAGGCGCCGTCGAGGTCGGTCGCCGAGATCGACTGGAAGCCCGCGGGCTTGGGGCCAGGCCACGAGGTGATGCTCTCCACGCCGATCCCGGTGAACCAGTCGGGGCCGAAGTCCGAGCCACCCGTGCGCGTGAGCCCGGCCACACCGGTACCGGTGGGCACGATGGTCAGGTTGATCTGCCCCATCGTCACGCGCGTCCCCTTGGGCACGTCCCACCATGAGGCCGAGATCTGGTTCCCGTCGCGGGTACCGACCAGGACGAAGGCGTATCCTTGGGTAGGGTGCTCGGCGAACCCAACGACCTTCGGCCCGACGCTGCGGAGATAGAGGAGTCCGCCGTCGCTCCCCTTGTAGAGGCTCGCCAGGGCGCTCGGGTTGCCGATGATCTCTAGTGCATGGGCAATCCGGACCCCGACTCCGGCGGCTCCGATCATCAGGACCAGGACGAACGCCGCAGCGCGTCGGAACCAGGCGCCGCTCCCGGTCGTGCCACCAGCCTGCCTCGCCGAAAGCACTGCGGTTGCCATCGACTTCGTCGTCTCCACGCTTTGCATCGTCGTCGCTCCCTTGTCTGCGCGGGTTCGCCGCGGGCCCGATCGCCCGTCGCCGGTGCCCTCGACAGGAAAGGAGGGACATCCGGCGTCCCGCGCGGGACACGCGACATCCCGCCCTAGGGGATGCGACCCGGCCGCTAGCGAAGGAGCGGCGCCGAGCGTCGCCGCGGCAAGAGAGAGTAGCCCTCGCCACGATGGCAAGACTGCGCGTGCGGCCCCGGCTCTGACTCGCCGGCCCGATGGTGAGCCCAACGCGAGAGAGCGAGCGCATGTCAGCGAGCCGCGGGCGCAACGTGAAGATCGAGAACGGGCGAGCGGCCGCGTCGAGGCGGCTGCATGAACCTCAGAAATCGTTGCGATCGATCACGTCGATCACGAGACGTGTCACATCGTTCGATGAGTCGGCCTCGGGGTACGACGGACCCTTTTCCGTGAGTTCCACGGTGCAGCGCGCGGGAGAAGCCGCGCTCGGCGAAGTGAACTCCGCCGCCGCGATCGTCAGCGGCAACGTCGCAGCGCGCGTGGCCCCACCCTTCACCGCCGCGTCACTCTGCCCGCCACCGAAATCGCTGGCACCGAGGACACCTGCCGGACAATCACTGTCCGTCACTGTCAAGCCAATGAGGTCGCCGCTCTGCTCCGCGGTCGGCAGGATGTCGGCATTGACCACCTTCATCGTGCCGTTCTTCACGCGCGTGGTCGCGCCCTTGCGCAACACGAGCCGCAGCGGCGGCACAGACTTCACGACGGACTCGTGCACCGTCGTCTGGCCAGCGTCATTCTCGTCGACGACGTTGAGTTCGACGCTGAACCTGTTGTTGGCCGGAGTCGGTTCGTACCAGTTCGTCGGTGCGACCGTCGTCGCCGTGAAGACTAAGGTACAGCGGGCTGGTGCCGCGGCATTGAAGGTCGTGAAGGCCGCGCTATCGATGCTCAGATTCACCGTAGCAGTGCGTCGGCCGCCGCCGGCAAGCTCCACCGTGTCCGAAGAGACGGCTGCGTGCTTGCCGAAGTCCGGCAGCCCGACGACGGTACCGGCCGGGCAATCTCCTCCGACCGCCAACTGGATCGTGTGCCCCGGATCTTCGCCGAGATCGCCGTTGGCAACCCGTACCTTGATGCGCTTGGTCGCGACGCTCACTCCTGGCCGGATCTTGACCCGCAGCGGCCCTACCAGCGGCGGTGCGACGCCGAGAACCGCCGAGTCATGAGGTTCCTGTGCACCCGCGCACGCTGCCGGCAAACAGAAGTTTGCGGCCGCCGGAACCCCGGGGGTG
>CAZNSL010000622.1:0-4141 GCA_964574975.1 uncultured Alcaligenaceae bacterium
GTCGAGTTCTACGGCGCGGGGGTCTCCGCCCTGGGATTGGCCGACCGCGCGACCATCGCCAACATGGCCCCGGAGTACGGCGCGACCTGCGGCATCTTCCCCGTCGATGCCGCGACTCTGTCCTACCTGCGCTTCACCAACCGGCCAAAGTGGCAAGTCGATCTCGTCGAGGCGTACTGCAAGGAGCAGGGCCTGTTCCACTCGGCCGACTCGCCGGAGCCGGCGTTCAGCGATACGCTCGAACTCGACCTCGCCACCGTCGAGCCGAGCCTGGCCGGCCCCTCCCGGCCGCAGGACCGCATCGCGCTCGGCAACATGCGCGCGACGTTCGCCGAAGCCCTACCGAACCTGCTCGTGAAGGCGAAACCGAAGACGATTTCGCTGACGGCCGTCGCCCACGCCGGGGCCACGGGGCACGCCGGACAGGTGTCGCCCGCGGAGAAGGTGCCTGTGCTGGCCGCGCTGAAGCAGGTCTCCGAAGGGGGGCCGGATGTCAAGCCGCACCAACCGGCACCAGGCCCAACCATCGACGACATCGGCGGCCCGACGAACGAAGAAGTCACCGACCGCTTCGCCAAGAAGTTGCGGCACGGCTCGGTCGTCATCGCGGCCATCACCAGTTGCACGAACACGTCGAACCCATCGGTGATGTTGGCGGCCGGCCTGCTCGCCAAGAACGCCGTCGCCCGCGGGCTGACGACCAAGCCGTTCGTCAAGACGAGCCTCGCCCCCGGCTCCAAGGTCGTGACCGAGTACTTGCAAGAAGCCGGCCTCATGGAGCCGCTCGAAGCACTGGGCTTCAATCTCGTCGGCTACGGCTGCACGACCTGCATCGGCAACTCCGGGCCGCTGCCGGAGGCGGTTTCGAGCGAGATCGCTGACGACCATCTGGTCGTCGCGGCGGTGCTGAGCGGTAACCGCAACTTCGAGGGCCGCGTCCACGCCGAGGTACGGGCGAACTTCCTCGCGTCGCCGCCGCTGGTGGTCGCCTTCGCCCTCGCCGGCCGCGTCGATTTGGATTTGACGAAAGACCCGATTGCCCACGACCCGCAGGGCAAGCCGGTATTCCTCGCCGACATCTGGCCGTCGCCGGAGGACGTGCGGGCCACGATGGCGAAGGCGGTCAAGCCGGACATGTTCGCGCGCGTCTACGCCGAGGTGTTCACGGGAGACGAACACTGGCAGGCGCTCAAGGTGCCGACCGGCGACCTGTTCGCCTGGGACCCGACCAGCACCTACGTCAAGCACCCGCCCTACTTCGAGGGTATGACGACAACGCCGTTGCCGGTGAAGGACATCGCCGGGGCGCGGGCGTTGGCCGTCCTCGGCGACAGCATCACGACGGACCACATCAGCCCGGCCGGCTCGATCAAGGCGACCAGCCCGGCGGGCCGATACCTGGTCGAGAACGGCGTCGCGGTGCGCGACTTCAACAGCTACGGCTCGCGCCGCGGCAACCACGAGGTCATGGTGCGCGGCACCTTCGCCAACGTGCGGCTCAAGAACCAACTCGCCCCTGGCACCGAAGGCGGTGTGACCCGCCACCTGCCCGACGGCGAGGAGATGTCGATCTTCGACGCCGCCGTCAAATACGAGACGGAAGGCGTTCCGCTCGTCGTGCTGGCCGGCAAGGAGTATGGCTCCGGCTCCTCGCGCGACTGGGCGGCCAAGGGCGTGAAGCTCCTCGGTGTGCGCGTCGTCATCGCGGAGAGCTACGAGCGCATCCACCGCTCGAATCTCGTCGGCATGGGCGTCTTGCCCTTGCAGTTCAAACCGGGCGAAAACGTCGCGTCACTCGGACTGAACGGCGAGGAGGTGTTTGCGGTCGAGGGGTTGGCCGACGCAATCGCGTCGGGCTTCGCCAAGGGTCGCGACCTGACGGTGCGGGCCGGCGGCAAGTCGTTCAAGGCCGTCGCACGGATCGACACGCCGCAGGAGGTGTTGTACTACCAGCACGGCGGCATCCTGCCGTACGTGTTGCGGCAGCTCGTCGGGAAGAAGGAACGGTGAGCGGGATCGCGTTACCGCCCAGCGGTTGCGAGACGGTTGTGTCGGCGAGGTGAGTTCGGGTAGACGGTCCTCATCTCGCCGGTCCGAAGAATCCGCAATGCCTACCGCGACCATCCGGGATGAGGCCCAGCGGTTCGTCAATCGACGCCCGACTGGAGGACAGGAGTCCGAACCCGTCGCTACACCAGACTGCGGTCTCGGTAGCGACGATTGACACCTAGCGTCAACGGTCGTGCCCGCTGAGGTTGATGTTCGTCAGGAAAGCGGCGTGCGGATTTTGCCACCCGATTGACGAAGCGCGATTGGGGTCATCATGATCAGCAGGCGTCGTCTTTTCGCAGACGCTCTTGGCGGGGGAGTACTGGCCAACCTTTGTTTCGCAAACCGCGTCGCAGCAACGGCAGTGCCGCCGCGCGCCTTCCGGTTCGTCCATTTCGGCGACACCCACGTCGGACAGGTCCCGTTCAGCCTTTCTATTGACGGGTTCCCGAAAGCCCTGAAACACGTGCACGCGCTGGCGGACGCTCCCGAGTTTATCCTGCACACCGGTGACATCATCACGGACGCCTTCTGGGCCACACGCGACAGTGCCGCCGCCCAGTGGAAGGCCTGGCGCAAGGTCATGGAGGAGCATTGCACCCTTCCCGTACGCTACACCCTGGGGAACCACGACGTGAACTTTGGATGGGACCACGGCGACAACTCGACCAGGTTCCCCGGCAAACGCCTCGCCCTGGAAAACACCGGCCTGGCGTCCCCCTACTACAGCTTCGATCACAAAGGATGGCACTTCATCGTCCTCGACAACACCCAGCCCGGCGGCTGGAACGGGTTTCAGATTCTGCTCGACGACGCCCAGGTCGAATGGCTCGAACAGGACCTGAAGCGGACGCCACAGGGCATGCCAGTGGTCGTTGCCACCCACGCACCCATCATCTGTGTGGCCTGCTTTTTCGAACCGCTGTCGAAAAAACACCCCGATGGCATGGTGATTTCCAATGACTGCGTCCACCAGGATGTGGCCCGGATCCATGCGATCTTCCGCAGGCACCCGAACGTCAAACTGTGTCTCAGCGGCCACTACCATCAAGTAGACCACTGCCGCTACCTGGGCGTGGATTACATCTGCGGCGGGGCCGTTTGCGCGGACTACTGGCGCCGCCCGCTGAAATACCGGCCGGAATTTGAGGCGGGTTACGGCGTGGTGGACCTGTTCACCGACGGCACGTTCGAGTACCGATTCATCGACTACGGGCTTGTGGGGTATGAAGATGATCCCAAACGCCCGCGCCACCCCTGGGGCAAGATTTGAGGGCCGGGGCCATTTGCGAAACTGCGCGGATGCAATCGGCGCGACGCGGGGCCGCCGTCGCCGAGATTGGGTCGCTTGACGCCACGCCCGCACCATCACAGCGGTGCTGGCAGGTCTCGTCGGACGAAGACGGCCAGCGCCAGCGCGTAGCCGACCGCCCCGACGGCGACCAGCACGGCGACATCCTGCCGTAAGTCCTGCGGCAACTCGTCGGGAAGAAGTCGGCGAGCGGCGGCGCGTATGCGCCCAGCGTTAGCGAGACGGTGGTGTCGGCGAGGAGAGTTCGGGTAGACGGTCCTCATCTCGCCCGTCCGAGGAAACGGCAATGCCTGCTGCGACCATCCGGGATGAGGCGCGGCGGCTCGTCGATCAACTGACCGAGGACGCCACCTTGGAGGCCTGCTCTTCCAGGTCTACGTCCGTCAATCGATCGATGCCGGGCTGAAGGACTGCCGGGCGGGACGGCTGGTTCCAGTCGAGGAGGTGTGCCGCCGGCTTGGGCTGCCGACGTGAGCGTCGCCTGGACCCAAACCGCGACGGACCAACTTCTAGCCGCCCGAGACTTGGCCCGGACGGAGACTTTGAGTGGCCAGCCGCTGGGCGGGGCCGACGAGCCCGAGTACTGAGAACTGGAAATCCGGGTGGTATTCGAGTACCCGTACCGGATCATCGACCGGGTCAGCATCCGGGACGTTCAGGTTGTGGCCGTGCTCCATTCCACCCGGCGGCTGCCTCGGACGCCGCCGAGCTGAGGCCGAATCCCGAAATAGGCTGACCGCCGTACCACCGCTGCCGCTGGCCGAGGTCACCCGCCGCGCG
>CAZNSL010000623.1:0-4139 GCA_964574975.1 uncultured Alcaligenaceae bacterium
CTCACGCTCCCGGCTCGCCGGACGCATCTCGGCGATCGCATCGGCCAGCGAGCGGCCTTCAATAAGTTGCATCGCGTAGTAGTGGACGCCGCGCTCGCAGCCGACCGCGTGGACCGGGACGATGTGTTCGTGGTGCAGGCTGGCCGCCGCCCGCGCCTCGTTCTTGAACCGCTGCAACTGCCGGGCGTCCATCGTCGCCGCGTACGGCAGCACCTTCAACGCCACCCGTCGGCCCAGCGAGATTTGCTCCGCCTCGTAGACCACGCCCATGCCGCCGCGGCCGAGTTCGCGCAGGATCAGGAAGTCGCCGAGCCGGCCGGGCGTCGAACCCACGCCGTCGGCGGGCGTTCCGGACGCGGACGGGGCCACGTCGGCGAGCAGTTGCAGGGCCGGCAGCAGTTGCCGTAGCGAGGCGGTGTGGTCCGGGTGGTCGCGGACGACGGCTTCCAGGTCTACCGCCTCGCCGGCCTGGATGCGCTCGGCCAATTCGTCCAGCAACAGGCCGAGGCTTTCGGAGTCGGGGTTGGCCGCGGGGCTGTGGTCGATGGTCTTCACGACTCGTCCCCCCCAAGTAGGTCGCCCAAGAGTTCGCGCAGTCGCGCCAGCGCCCGCACCAGCCGCACCCGCACGGCCCCCTCGCTGACGCCGAGCCGGTCAGCCACCTCGGCCGTCGGCCGCTGGTCCAGGTGCCGCAGGACCAGGACTTCGCGGTCGCGCTCCGGTAGTTGGGCCACGGCGGCCAGGACGCGCTGGCGCAACTCGGCGCGGATCAGCCGGCTGCCGGGCCGGCTGCCGCGGTCGATGAGCCGCTCGGCCAGTTGCGCGACCGACGCGGCCGACGGCGACGCCGGCAGTGGCTCCTCGCGCTCGACGGAGCGGCGGCGGGCGCGGACGTGTTGGCGATAGAGCTGGGCGACGCGCTCGTCGGCCAGTTGCCGCAGCCAGGGGTAGTACGGCAACGGCCGGCGGGCGGCGTAGTCGTCGAGCCGGCGGTCGGCCTCGGCCAGCGCGTCCTGCACCACGTCGGAGGGGTCCACGCGGGCGGCGAGTCGGCGGTCGAGCCGTCGGGCGACGGCTCGCCGCAGACGCAGCCGGTGCCGCTCCAACAGTTCGCGGCGGGCGTCGGCGTCGCCGGCTCGCAGGCGGTCGAGCAGCTCTTCGGTGTCGGGAGCGGTCGAACCCACGGTCGTGCCTCCGAGGGGTGCCTACGGATCACCCTGCCGCCGCAGCGCGGGCGTTACAGGGCGGCGCGAAGATTCGGCGGATGCGCGGGACCGATGATACCACGGCCGCGGGCCGGGGTGGGAGCGAAAAGGTGCGGGAGGCCCGGAAATGGCGAGCGCCGGGCGATTCCTGTACCATGACAGTTCAGAGATCTTTCGCGTCGTCAGGGGGCCGTTATGCGTCATCTACTGGCTATCGGGGCACTATTTTTCGGCGGGCTGGCCGCCGCGGCGGGGCCGCCCGTCAAGGTCGCGTCCGTCGAGGGCGTCACGGAGTACCGACTCGACAACGGGGCACGGGTGATCCTGTTCCCCGAAACATCGCGGCCGACGGTGACCGTCAACATGACCGTCCTGGTCGGCAGCCGGCACGAGGGCTACGGCGAGTCCGGCATGGCTCACCTACTCGAGCACATGGTCTTCAAGGGCACGCCCCGGCACCCGCAGATCCCCAAGGCACTGCGCGACCACGGGGCCAGCTTCAACGGCACCACCACCAACGACCGCACCAACTACTTCGAGACGATGCCGGCTACCGACGCCAACCTCGAGTTCGGTATCGCCATGGAGTGCGACCGCCTCGTCAATAGCTTCGTCAAGCGCGAGGATTTGCTGTCCGAAATGACCGTCGTCCGCAACGAGTTCGAACGCGGCGAGAACAGCCCGACTTCGATCCTCAACCAGCGGATCACCGCGACGGCCTACGAGTGGCACAACTACGGCAAGTCCACCATCGGCAACCGCTCCGACATCGAGCGCGTGCCGATCGAGAACCTGCAAGCCTTCTACCGGAAGTACTATCAGCCCGACAACGTCGTGCTGGTCGTGGCCGGCAAGTTCGACGAGGCCAAGGCCCTCGCGCTCGTCGAGAAGCATCTCGGCTCGATCCCGAAGCCGACACGCGTCCTCGACGCGACCTACACCGAGGAACCGCCGCAGGACGGCGAGCGCACGGTGATGCTGCGCCGCGTCGGCGCGGTCGGCTCCGTGGGCGTCGCCTACCACATCCCCGCGGCCGCCCACGCCGACTGGGCACCGCTGAACCTGCTCGCCGGGCTGCTCGCGCAGTCGCCCAACGGCCGACTCTACCGGACGCTCGTCGAATCGAAGCTCGCCACCAGCGTCCAGGCGGACTCGGAGAACGCGCACGATCCGGGTCTCTTCTACGCCTCGGCGTCCTGCCCGCCGGAGAAGCTCGACGCGGTGCGCGACGCCCTGGTCGGCACGCTCGAATCGCTCGGCGACGTGCCGTTCACCGACGAGGACGTGACCAAGGCCAAGACCCGCAGCAAGCGCAACGCCGAGATGTTGCAGTCGAACGCCCAGGCGATGGCGTCGGCCCTCAGTTCGGCATCGAGCCTCGGCGACTGGCGGCTCCTGTTCATCCAGCGCGACCGAATCGCCGCGACGACGGCCGCCGACGTCAACCGCGTGGCCAAGGCGTACTTCCAGAAGCCCAACCGCACCGTCGGCCTGTACGTCCCGGCCAAAGAATCGACGCGGCTGGCCGTCCCGTCCGCGCCGGCCGTCGAAGCGGTCGTGAAGGGCTACACCGGCGGCAAGGTCGGCGCGGCCGGCGAGGAGTTCGACCCATCGCCGGCCAACCTCGACGCCCGGCTCAAGGTCGTGACCGAAAACGGCCTGAAGGCGGGCCTGCTGCCGAAGAAGAACCGCGGCGCGACCGTCTCGCTGGTGTTGACCTTGCACTACGGCAACGAGGAGTCGCTCAAGGGGCAGGTGCCCGCGGCGGCGATGCTGCCGGCCATGATGATGGCCGGCACCAAGAAGCACGACCGCCAGGCGCTACGCGAGGAACTCGACGCGCTGGGCGTGCGCATCAGCCCCGGCTTCGGCGGCTTCGGCCGCGGCCGGCGCGGCGGCGGCGGTGGCACGTCGGCGGGGCAACTCACGTTCTCCATCGCGGCGAAGCGCGACACGCTGCCGCGGGCGCTCGAGTTGCTCGGCGAAATCCTGCGCGAGCCGGCGTTCCCCGCCGACGAGTTCGAGACGATGAAGGGCCGCACGGCCGCGATGCTCTCGGCCGGTCAGACCGAGCCGGGTATCCTGGCCCGCAACAAGCTCAGCCGCGCCCTGTCGCCGTACTCGGCCGACGACGTGCGCTACGTCCCCACGGTCGAGGAGTCGATGAACTTCGCCGCGGCCGTCACGCTCGATCAGGTCAAGGCGCTCTACCGCACGCAGGTCGGCGGCTCGCACGCCGAACTTGGCATCGTCGGCGACTTCGACCCGGATGCGGCGCTACGCCAGGTCAAGGACGTGCTGGCCGGCTGGGAGTCGAAGGTGCCGGTGCGACGGATCGACCACCGGGTGGCCGACCGCGCCGAGGGGCTGCGGGCGGACATCGTCACGCCCGACAAGTCGAACGCCGAGTACCTCGCCGGGCTGGCGTTCCCGGTCACGGACAACGACCCGGACTACGCGGCCCTGCGGATCGGCAACTTCATCTTCGGCGGCAGCACGCTCGCCTCGCGGCTGGGCGACCGCATCCGCCAGCGCGACGGCCTCTCGTACGGGGCCACGTCGTCGTTCGCGGCGTCGTCGCACGATCCGGTCGGCTCGCTGACCGTGACGGTCAGCACCAACCCGGCGAACATCGACAAGGTGACGGCCGCGGTGGCCGAGGAACTGACGAAGTTCCTGAAGGACGGCCCGACGGAGAAGGAACTGGCCGACGCGAAGAAGGCGTTCGTGGAGTCGCAGAAGGTGGGCCGCACCGGCGACGCGGCGATCGCGGGGCAGATCGTCGCAAACCTGAACCTCGGCCGCACGTTCGCCCACGTCGCGGACCAGGAAAAGGCGATCCTGGCACTGACCCCGGCCGCGGTGGCGGAGGCGTTCCGCAAGCACATCGACCCGAAGAAGCTGGTCGTCGTGCGGGCGGGAGATTTTAAGAAG
>CAZNSL010000624.1:0-2726 GCA_964574975.1 uncultured Alcaligenaceae bacterium
AAACTGCCGGCCCTCAGCGAGGGCGTCAACGAAGGCACCGTCGCCGAGGTGCGCGTCAAAGCGGGCGACGCCCTCAAGAAGGGCGACATCCTCCTCGTCGTCGAGGCCGAGAAAAGTACGCTCGAACTACCGTCCGAGGTTGGCGGGACCGTCACCGAGGTGCTGGTGAAGAAGGGCGACGTGGTCAAAACCGACCAACTCATCGTCCGCATCGAAGCCGGTGTCGGCGCGCCGGCAACGAAGCCAGTGGAGAAGGTACCCGTCAAGGAACCCGCGACCAAAGCGACGAAGGTGAACGCAGAGGAGCCGAAGAAGAAGCCGGCCCCCACAGCCGTGGTCGACCGCAACGGCAACCACTCCGACGCCCCGCGCTCGCCGGGCCACGGCATGCACGTTCCCGCCGGCCCGGCGACGCGACGACTGGCGCGCAAGCTCAACGTTGCGCTGGAAAGCGTGACCGGCTCGGGCCCGCGCGGCCGGGTGACGCAGGACGACGTGATTGCGTATTCGCAGCGTACCAGCACTGCCGGAGGCGGGGTGGGCGTCGCCGCACCGCCACTGCCCGATTTCGCCCGGTGGGGAAACGTCGAGTTCCAATCGCTGGAGTCGATCCGCCGCAAGACGGCCGAGCAAATGGCCGTCGCGTGGTCGCAAATCCCGCACGTCACCCAACACGACCTCGCCGACATCACCGATTTGGAGGCGTTCCGTAAGGAGCAGGCATCGGCCAAGTCCGGGCCGAAGATCACCGTGACGGCGTTTGCGCTGAAAGCGGCGGCCGTGGCATTGCGCGAATTCTCGCACTTCAATGCCAGCCTCGACCTGGCCGCCGGCCGACTGGTCAAGAAACAGTACGTCCACGTCGGCGTCGCCGTGGATACCGATCGCGGCCTGTTGGTACCGGTCATCCGCGACGTGGATCGAAAATCCGTCCGCGAGTTGGCGGCGGAGGTGACGGAGATCGCCGAGCGTGCCCGCCAGCGGAAACTACCGCTCGAGGAGATGAAGGGCGGCACGTTTACCATCACCAACCTGGGCGGCATCGGCGGTGTCGGCTTCACGCCAATCGTCAACTGGCCGGAAGTTGCAATCCTCGGCCTATCGCGGGCTCGCCTGGAGCCAGTCTGGCGCGACGGCGCGTTCGCCCCGCGGTTGATGATGCCGCTATCGCTCAGCTACGATCACCGCGTTATCGACGGCGCGGATGGGGCGCGGTTCACCCGGCGCATCGCGGCGATGCTGGAGAACCCGCTTTTACTTCTGCTCGACGCCTGACGATAGCGGGAAGAACGACAGTCCACCGCGACGGTCGAACTGGTCCACCGACGGTTTACGCATCGCGCTGCCCTCGTAGCCCCTTCGGCTTGCCGAGAACCTCTTGCAGCACGACCGCTGCGCGAATCGATTGTGGCGACCGGAGCATCACACCCAGCGTCTCCGCGAGCGGCGAGCGCCGCCGACTGAAGGCCGAGACGAACGGCTTCGCTGCCTCCGGCACTGGCACCGCCACCGGTGCGGACAACGGCTCGGATACGGGCAGGACGGCCGGGATTGCAACCGGCGCGGCCGGCCGCACCCGCGGCCGCTCCACCGGAACCGCCCTGACGACCGGGATCGGTGCCGTCGGCGGCGCACCGTTCGCCTTGCGCATTCGGTCGATTTCTTCCAAGAACCGGTCGATGTCGCTCGTCGGCGAGCGCGTGGCCGGGCCGCGCGCGGGTTTGACGATCTCATCCTCCTCCTGGCCGCGCAGCAGCTTGTTGAGTAGCCACACGATCAGAACGACGACCGGGATGATCCACTCGAACTTCACGGCAGCACCCTAATCGAGAGTCAGGAGCCGGGAACTCTCGATCGATTCCCGACCCCTGTCTTCTGTCACCCTGCCCCATTGCCGCCCTTACCGACGCCCGCGATCGAGGATCGCATGTCGGTATCGGACTGGATGTTCTTCATCTGGTAGTAGTCCATAACGCCGAGCCGGCCGCTGCGGAACGCCTCGGCCATCGCTAACGGTACCTGCGACTCCGCGTCCACGACCTTTGCCTTGTTTTCCTCGACGCGAGCGCGCATCTCCTGCTCCAATGCCTCGGCGGCCGCCCGCCGCTTCGCCGCCTCCGCGATGGCGACGTTGCGGTCGGCGTTGGCCTGGTCGGTCTGGAGTCGTGCGCCGATGTTCTCGCCGACTTCGAGGTCGGCGATGTCGATCGAGACGATCTCGAATGCCGTCTGCGAGTCGAGCGAGTTGTGCAGCACCGCTTGCGAGATCATGTTCGGGTTAGCCAGCACCTCGCGGTGATCGTGCGCCGAACCGATGGCCTTGACGATGCCCTCGCCGACGCGGGCGATGATCGTCTCCTCCGTCGCCCCGCCGACGAGGCGCTCGAGCTTCGTCCGCACCGTCACCCGGGCTTTGGCGAGGAGCTGAATGCCGCTGCGGCAGACGGCGTCGAGGAACTGCTTGCCCTTCGTCGGGTCGGGGCAGTCGATGACCTTCGGGTTCACGCTCGTCCGCACGGCGTCGAGCACGTCCCGGCCGGCGAGGTCGATGGCCGCGGCCGTCCGCCACGGCAGGTCCAGGCCGGCTTTGTTCGCGGCGATCACCGCGGCCGCGGTCTTCGGCACGTTCCCCCGGGCCAGGAAGTGGTTCTCCAGTTCCTACGTGGTGATGCGGACGCCGGCCTGCACCAGGGCGAGCATCTGCTGGACGATCATGTCCAGGTTCA
>CAZNSL010000624.1:2736-4139 GCA_964574975.1 uncultured Alcaligenaceae bacterium
TCACCTTCCGCAGCTTCATCCCGATGAGGCTCGAAATGCCGATGTCCGCGCCGCTGAACAGAGCCTGAATCCAGAGGCGGAGGAACGAGAAAATGATGAACAGGAAGACGATGAAGATCAGGGCGGCGATGGCCGCGACGATGATCAGCACCGTGTTCCCGGATACGCCCCCGTTGCCGGAAGCGGCTTTCGCCGCCTTGTCGGTCTGGGCGAACAGGTCGGCGAACAGCGGGGGCCTCACGGGAGGGGGTCCTTTCGGGGGATTGTTTTCGCCGCTCGCGGCGATGCATCGCCGCGAGCGGCGAACGCAAGAGTCAGTTCAAGTCCGCCGGGTCGAAGTCGGCCAGGTCCCGCGGGGCGGGCACCTGCCGCACCACCACCGTCCCGGCCCGCACATCGATGCACTTCACCCAGACGTTGGCTTCGAGCATAACGCCTTCGGTCAGCGCGTCCACCCTCCGCCCGTCGATTTCCACCGTTCCCGCCGGCCGCATCGGCGAGAGTGTCCGCCCGAACCGGCCGCGGAGCGGCTCCAAATCCGACACCACCGCCGGCCGGGTTTCCTCCGCGGGGCCGTGCTTCGCCGCCATCCGCTTGCCCCAGACGGAGATCATCACCGACCCGCCTAACGGCACGCCGACACACAACACGACGAGCGCGGCGACCGCCTCGACCGGCTCGCCGTACAGGGCGATCACGGCAACCCCGGCGGCACACACGAGCGTCCCGCCGACGAGCAGGAACCCGCCGGTGGGGAGAAAGTATTCGGCCAGGAACAGGACGACCCCGAGGCCGAACAGGAGGAACGCGATGGACAGGTAGTCGCTCATTGAGCACTTTCGCGTTTTTTCAACCGGCTTTCGCCCGCCGGTCAGACTTCCCGCACCACCACCCGCGTCCCCTCGACCTCGATCACCTGCACCCGGGCCCCGGACGCGATGAACCCGCCTTCCGTCACCACGTCCACGTACTGGTCCCCGAACTGAGCCATGCCCGCCGGCCGCAGCGCCGTCGCCGCCGCCCCGACCGCCCCGAGTAGGCCCGCCGCGGCCGCCGACCCCGGCAGTTCCGCCACGGCTTCTTCCGCCGGCCCGGTCAGCATCAGCCGGTTCGCCCCGGGGATACTCGGGAGGAACCGGGCCACCGTGAACGCCAGGATCGTCGCCCCGATCATCGCCAGCAGATACATCCCCACCTTGCCGCCGAAGTCGGTCCACTCGTCGCCGCTCTGCGGAATCTTGTCGAGCGTCGCCAGCCCGATCCCGCCGAGCATGAACAGGATGCCCAGGATGCCCGGCGCGCCGAACCCGGGGATCACGAACACTTCCAGCAATACGAGAATCACCCCGAGCAGGAAGATCAACCCGCCCAGGATCGCCGCGTTCCCGTTCACCCCGGTGTGC
>CAZNSL010000625.1:0-4138 GCA_964574975.1 uncultured Alcaligenaceae bacterium
GCACAGGTGGGTATCAGCCGCACGGACACGACAGTGACGCAATCGGTGACGACCGTATCCTCGGGTCGCGGTGAGATCGTGATCCGCCAGAGCCAGCCCCAGACATCCACACGGACGACCACGACCGTGTACAAAAGCCCGCTTTCAGACCCTGCGAAGGCGAAGCAGGCGTTGCCGATCTTGCTCGACAAGTTCACCACGCGGCGCGACGCGGAAATCCCAGCTCGGGTCAACGTGAACACGGCCCCGATGGCGGTCCTGGCCACGCTTCCGGGACTGGCAGAGACGGATGTGGACGCTATCGTCCAAAAGCGGCCGGCTTTCGGGCAAGCGGAAGGCAGCGACACAACCTTTCAGTCGATCTCGTGGCTGTTTACCGAGGCGAACATCACGCCGGCCAAAGTCGCCGCCCTCGAGCGGTATATCACGGCCAAGCCGACGGTATTTCGCTTGCAGTCGATCGGCTATTTCGAGAACGGCGGGCCGGCGGCGCGCGTCGAAGCCGTGGTGGACACGAACGCCGGACAACCGCGCATCATTTATTGGCGCGACATTTCGGAACTGGGACGAGGCTTCAACCTGAACGGTCGGTAGCGGAGGTTCCTTTGGCGCGATTTCTGGCCCTGGATTGGGACGCCGGCCACGTCCACCTGCTCGCGGCTACGGTTGCGAAAGGGTCGCTGAAGCTCGAACGTGCCCTGTCCTGGGCCGAGGCGGAACCGCCATCGGCCGCGAATGGCGAGGCGTTCGGCCAGCGCGTACGCGACCGGCTCAAGGACGCTAAGGTTGCCGCTGCGCCGCTCCTCGTCGCGATCGGCCGCGACAAGCTCATCCTCAAAGAGGTGCGCTACCCGGCCGTCCCGCCACACGAGGAGCCGGGCGTCGTGCGCTTCCAGGCGGTCAAAGAACTGACCGATGCGCCAGACGACGTGGTTATCGACTACCAGGCCTCCGAGTCGCCGGAACCGAACGGCGAGCGTAAGGCCCTCGCCGTCGCGCTACGGAAAGACGCGGTCGCAGCATACCAGGCGGTCGCACGCGGCCTGGGCGTCAAGCTCGCCGCCGCGACGCCGAGGGCGTTCGGCACGGTCGCGTGCCTGCTGCGGACGGCCAACCCGGCCCCGGAGCCTGGCACTGCGTTCGCGGTCCTAACGGTGGGTGCGAAGGGCGGCGAATTTGCGGTCGCCCGCGGCGAGAACCTTGCGTTCGCACGCCCTGTTGCCGGGCCGGCCCTTGCCTCCGATACCGCACTGCTCGGCGAAGTCCGGCGCAACTTAGCGGTCTATGCTGGGCAGTCGAGCCAGAACCCGGTTCGGGCACTCTACGTCGCCGAGGCGGGTGGTACGCTCGGCGTCGCCGACCGATTGCGCGACACGCTTGCGGTACCGGTCCATAGTTTCGACCCGCTTGCTGGGTTGGAGAACATATCGGCGGAGTTGGCCCCTGGTGCGTTCGCTGGCGCGGCGGGACTGTTGCACTTGCAGGCTCGCGGCCGGGTACTGCCGGTCAATTTCGTCAGTCCGCGCGAGCCACGGGCGGCCGCCGACCCCCACCAGCGTACCAAGACTATCGCAGTTGCTGCGGCCCTGGCTCTGGCCCTCGGCCTCGGCGGGTTGGGCTACTCGCGACTAGCGGCGAAGGATGCCGCGATCGCCGAGTTGAACAGAACGAAGTCCGAGATCGACGCCGAGCTACAGACCCGCGACTCCGACGACCGTCGCCTCAAAGCGCTCGACGATTGGCTCGCCAACCAGGTCGTCGTCCTCGACGAGTTGTACGAACTCACGGCGGTCGTGCGCGAGCAGGACGTGAGCCGAATGCGCGTCAACTCGTTCGCGGTCAATCCGATCAATGCCGTCGGCCGAAGGAAGTACCCGTCCCGCATCGAGTTGAAGGGGCTGGTCGGTAGCGATGTCACACCCGTGCAGGTCGTGCAAAAAGAGCTGTCCGCCGAGCCGTTCTACAACGTCGGCAGTAAGGTCGTCGGACCGAACCCCAGCGGGCGGGGGCAACAGTTTTCGCAACAGTGGAACCTGAAATACGACGTGGAACGACGGCCCGCCGAGAAATTCGCTCGGTCGTTCGAGGCGACCCCGCCGGCCCGCCGCGAGCGTCGAGACGGCTTCAACCCCTTGGACTTCTTCCTCCAGGGGGCTCAGCCATGAATGCCCGCGAATCGCGGCTGACTGTCGTGTTGCTCGCGGCCCTCGGCGTCGGCGGGCTGGCGTTCGTCGCTTACCAGTTCTACTGGCTGCCGATGCAACAGAAGACGAAGCGAATCGACGCGATCCAGGACGAGATCGAGAAGCAGGCGGCCAAGTTAAAGTCCGTCCGCGACGCCGTGCCGCGCCTGCGGGCGCTAACGGCAGTGAGCCTGCCGGTGGACGAGACCGTGGCTCGCAAAGTGTACGAGGACGAGCTGTCCAAGATGTTACGCAATAGTGGACTCGATAACGTCACCGTCATCCCCAAAGAGCCGGATCGCCGTACGGTGCCGATGTTCCCGAACAAGAAGCCCGTTTACACGAAGCTGCTGTTCCAGGTGAGCGCCCGCGGCGACCTGGCGAGCGTCGTCGACTGGCTCGAAAAGTTCTACAAGACGAAACTGCTACATCAGGTCCGTAACCTATCGCTAACCCATGCGCAGCGGACGGAGGGTCGCGGCCGCGACAGCGGAGACCTCGACATCAATGCGACCGTCGAGGCGATCATCCTCGACAAGGCCGAGGCCCGCAAGACGCTTCACCCGGAAAAAGATCCGGAGAAAATCGCCGACTTCCTACCGCGACTGGCGAAGCCGGATCGGCAATACGCCAGCATCGCGGGCAAGAACATCTTCTTCGGCCCGCCGCCTGCGGCACCGTCGCAGCCGCAAGAGAAGCGGGTGGACGCCGCGCCTTTCATCAAGCTCGACAGCATCACCGTCGAACCCAATGGTGCGGTGGCAACGCTCTTCGACGCCTACAGTAACCACGACTACCTCGTGAAGCCGCGGGCGCTCGGCGGGTATTCCGTCACGGTGTCGTATTACGTCAACGGACGCAAGCGGCCCTTACGGAGCGACCGCGAGATCGTCATTGCGGACGAGAACAACGACGAACGCAAGCTGGCGATCGTTCGCATCGACGACCGCGACCTGATCCTGCGCGACGAGGACGGTCGCTACTACTCGGTTCACGTCGGCCAGACGCTCGCGGACATGCACCAACTCACGAAGGAGAATCTTGCGGCGATGGGCATCAAGGAGGAACCGAAGCCGACGACGCCGGCCGAGGAACCCTAACGCGGTCGTCGATCCGAGCCGCGTCCGCCATCCGCACCACGGACGGCGTACGCGGCTCGGATTGCATATTCTTTTCCCATGCGTACGCTTCGCATCGCCGGCGGCACGGTCTACGACCCGACGAACGGAGTTGACGGCGTCGTTGCCGATGTCTGGATCCGCGATGGCAAGGTCTTCGCTCCGACCGGTGAAACTACCGCTGACCGCACGATCCAAGCGGCTGGGTTAGTCGTCATGCCCGGCGGCGTGGACATGCACTCCCACATCGTGGGGCCGAAGGTCAACGCGGCGCGCCGGCTGCGGCCCGACGACCGACGGGTCGCGCGGCCTATCGTGTGCGGGGCTGCGACGCGATCCGGAACCGCCGGCTCCGTGCCCAGCACTTTCGCCACCGGCTACCTCTATGCTGGATTGGGCTACACCACGGTCGTGGACGCGGCGGTTCCGCCGCATGCAGCACGTCACGCGCACCTCGAATTCGCCGACACGCCCGTCATCGACAAGGCATTCCTGGCCCTCGTCGCCGACCACCGATTCGTACTGGACCAGGTCGCGGCCGGCGAGTCGGAGCGACTTCGCGACTTCATCGGCTGGTTGTTGGGCGCAACGTGCGCGTATGGAATAAAGGTCGTTAACCCTGGCGGCGTCGAAGCATGGAAGCAGGCCGCGCGCGGGCCAAACAGCCTCGACGATTCCGTAACCGACCTCGGTGTCACCTCGCGGCAAATCCTGACGGCCCTTGCATCCGCGGTCGACGAATTGCGGCTGCCGCACGCGATCCACGTCCACTGCAATCATCTCGGGCTGCCCGGCAACGTCGCGACGACGCTCGCCACGATGCAGGCGCTCGACGGG
>CAZNSL010000626.1:0-4131 GCA_964574975.1 uncultured Alcaligenaceae bacterium
CGTCGCTGCCCGCGCCGTAGCTCGTCGTCTGGCCTGTCCTCAGGAGCGGAGCCGGCGGAAGTCCCGCCTCGCACGCGCCCAAGTCGGCCCTGCAGCTCGCCAGGTCGGCCGTGCAGCTCGCGAGGTCGCCGACGTAGTCCGGTAGCGTCGCGCCGCCTGCCGCGGCGGTCGCGTCGTCCGAGCATTGCTTCAGGTAGTCGTCGAACGCCGACGACAGCTCGGTCGCGGCGCAGGCCGCGCCGTGCTTGTCGGTCGCCTTCGTGAACGCGCTCCCGAGGTTCATCGAGCACTTCGTGAGCGCCGCGGTGCGCTTCGCGGCATCGAGCGTCTTCGAGAACTTCGACTCGGCGTTCAGCCGGCACTGCGCGTACTTCGCGGACGCAACCTCCATCGCCGACTCGCAGAGCTGCTGCGGGGTGGGTGCGGCTGATGCCACGGGGGTGAAACCCATCAGGGCGATCAGGACGACGAGCGAGCTGCGCGGCATCTGGACCTCCGGTGTCGACGGCCACCCTCCCCGGCACAGCCCTGCGCAGAGTACGGAAGCTCGTCGGAGACGGTCACGCCGATGATAATCGGACGTTCCGGCCCTGGCATGAGGCGACGAGCGCACCCACGACCCACGAACGCTGTAGAGCGGCAGCGACGGCAACGGCACCGCTCCTCTGGCGACAAGGTGCCCTCCGAAAGGCTCAAGCGGCCGAATCGCAACCTCCCCTGCAACGCGGCTTCGTGGCGGCACGAGTACCGCCGAGAGCTCGACAACGGACACCACCCGCTCAAAGCGTGCAGTTGAACCAACGGACGCGCACGGACCCCCTCCCCCACGCGGCGTCTCACCGAGCCTTGCCAGTTCGGGAAGTGGCCAGCGTAGCGACTTCCCCCGTCGGGTGGTCGCAAGCTGGCCACCAACCTGGGCCCCCGGGGGCCAGCCTTTGCAACGCGGCGCCACACCACGCAACGCCGGTGCGGCGTTCCGACGCGTCGTTACGTGGTTTCCGAGGGGTTCAAGTCCCGCCTCCGGCACTCAGAAAACCTTCGTCGTGTCGTCAGGTTACGCGTGTCCGGCTGGCCCCCGATCGGACGTTTGGGGGCCACCGACCTTCGACTCGGCCCTCAGGGCGGCGGGACCTCGAGGTCGCGACAGATCTTCCGGGCCAGATGCTCGTTGATCTCGCGGTGCCGCGGGATGGCGGAAGCCTCCCGCGCCTTTCGATTGACGTGGACCGAATGGTTCGCGCATTCGCGCAGCAACTCGCATCCGTGCGCCGCGAGGTGACGAACGAGATCGATTCGCTTCAAGCAACAGAGACGCGCAGCGGCTCGCGAAGGACGTCCTTGCCCGCGATCTCCTCCTCGGCCAGAGCACGGTTGGCCTCGAGGACGAGTTGAACAGCTTCCTCGAGGTTCCGCCTCGCCTCTTCGATCGTCGCCCCCTGCGTGTTCGCGCCCGGCAACTCCTCGACGAACGCGACGTATCCCTCGGGAGCCTTCTCGAAGACCGCCGTCAACTCCAGCTTCATGCTCGCTCCGCCTTCCGCCTGATCTCGACGTACTGCTCGGATCTGCCCACGAGCGCGTCGGTTGGGCAACCGTGCTGCGTCGCACTGGCCCCTGGCGGCCAACCCTTGGCAAACCGCGACACGTGGCGACACACGCAACCTCGGAAGCCCGCGTCTTTCCGTGCTTTCCGAGGGGTTCAAGCGTCAAGAAGTGCGGTGACGTCGCAGGCAGGACGACGGTCTGCTCCCGACGTCGCGGCTCACGGAGCCGGCGGTGTCAGGCCGACGCACGGCCCGAGCTTGTAGCCGGGGGAGTTCGAGGTGTCGCCGTCGTCGTACGGGGCGCCCGCGGGTGTCAGCTCCCACTCGTGGAAGAACCCGCCCGTCAAGCTCGGATACGGAAAGCTGTACGAGAAGGTCTGGATGGCCGAACCGGAGTTGATGGGGAATCTCTGGATTCGCGTCAAGTTGAGCGTCAGGTGCGAAGCGCCGCTATCCGTGCAGGCGGTCCCGGAGAGCGTGTTCTGGATTCCGCCGACGGTGAAGCCATTCGCCGCCTTGCACTTGCCCGGCTTGGGGAGACTGAAGCCGCTCAGCACCTGGTAGACGAGCGAATTCGAGTTATCGACGATGCAGTAGTCCCGCGCATGACAGACCGAGCTGGCACCGACGGCGACGACGAGCCCGAGTGACACAACAAGCAGCGAACGGCGCGTTGCAGACATGACGATCTTCCTTGCTGTTTGATTGACGGCCCTACCGCCGATGTCGAACGCTAGGTGGATGCTGTGGCGACTGTCAAGCGCCGCACAAGCTCGAAGTTTGGTACGGCGGGCGCGGCCGCCTCGCCGGGCCTGGGCCAGTGACCCGCGCGACGCGAACGACTCGCGGGAGACGCGTCGTTGCCGCGACCGACGCGGTGCTCAGTCCCGTCGCCCGCCGAAGCGATCCGCATTCGCCCTGACGAACTCCCGCACGCTCGTGGGCGCCTCACCTGTGACTTCGCGCACGCCGTCGGCGAGCCGGTCGTATCGGCCGGCCCGGTGCAGCTCGCCCATCGTCACGAGGTGGCCGATCAGATGCTCCGGCAAGCCCGCCGACTCGAGCCCGCGCTGCCACTCGTCCGGCGCGACGTCGACGTACTCGACCTCTCGCCCCAGTGCGTCCGAGAACTCGCGGGCGACGCCATCCATGTCCTGGGATCGCGGCCCGGTGAGCTCGAGGATGCGGCCGACGTGCGGGCTCGGGTCGGCAAGGACCGCCGCGACCACGCGTGCGACGTCGGCCGATGCGACCGGCGACGTCCGACCCCGTCCGAACGGCAGCTCGATGCGGCTTCGATCGCGGACGCCGACCTCGACCAGCGGGAAGAACGTCTCGAGGAACATCGTTGGCCGGATGGTGACGGCGGGCACGCCGGACCACGCGGTCGCCTGCTCGGCGAGCCAGTGCTGCCGCTGCTGGTGGCTCGGCGTCGTGTGCGCGAGGTTCATCTGCGACACCGTCATCTGCGACATGCCGACCAGAACCTCGGCGCGCACTTCGCGCGCCACCGCGACCATGGTCACGGCCGCCTCCAGGTACGCCGCGGACAGGGACATGCCGAAGTAGATCCGCCGCGCGCCGGTAACGGCGCGGAGGACGTCGGCCGGCTCGAGAAGGTCCCCCACGACGACCTCGGCGCCCGCCGCCCGTAGCGCGGCTGCCCGGTCGTCGTCACGGCGAACCAGGGCGCGCACGGGCAGCCCTCGATCGAGCAGGAGGCCGACGACGGAGCGGCCGACTCCTCCGAGCTGGCCCGCCGCTCCGGTGACGACGATCGGACTGTTCGACTCCATGCGGCGTCCCTATCCCGGATCCGGAGCCGATCCAGCCGGGTTCGTCGAGCGCACGCGCAGCGCGGCTGATCAATCGAAAACGGACGTGGCGACGTCCGATGCCGGCGGCCCGCCGCGCACGATCTCCCGCACCAGCGACTGTGGCCGTTGATTGACGGCGAGGAAGACCCGGCCGAGGTACTCGCCGATCACGCCCAGCATCACGAGCTGCGCACCGGAGAACACGAGCAGCGCCGCCATCAGCGAGCCCCAGCCGAACGTCGGCCCCCGGTTCGTCAAGCGAAGATAGATCACGCAGGCGACGCCGATCGTGCCGACGAGCCCCATCAGAAGCCCGAGGACCGTCGCCATGCGGAGCGGCATGACGGAAAAGTTCACGACGGTGCTGAGCCAGAGGCGCACCAGGCGGCGCATCGTGTAGCCGCTCCGGCCGGCGGAGCGGTCATCGTGGCGCACCTCGATCGCGCCGATGCGCTGCGTCGCCTGCAGGATCATGCCGTCGATGTACGGGAACGGTCCGGTGTTGGCGGCGACGTTGCGCGCCACCTGCGCGCTCACGCAGCGGAAGCTCGAAAGATAGAAGCCACGCGGCTTGTCGAGGATCACGTCGGTGAGGCGATTCGTGAACCAGCTGCCCCAGTTGCGCCACGCCGCGTGACGCTTGTCCGCGTAGTGGCCGAACACGGCGTCGAGCCGGTGCGCGAGTGCGTGCTCGTGGAGCCGCTTCGCCTCAGCGGGCGGATTCTGTCCGTCGTCGTCGAGGTTGACGACGTACGCGCCGCGCGCGTGGC
>CAZNSL010000627.1:0-4130 GCA_964574975.1 uncultured Alcaligenaceae bacterium
AACAGCGGTTGGAGGAGCGGAAGATTGCGCTGGAACTGACTGATGCCGCGGTGACGCACATCGTCCGCGCGGGGTACGAGCCGGCCTACGGTGCCCGGCCACTCAAGCGGGTGCTGCAAAAGGAAGTCGAGACCCAGATTGCCAAGATGATCCTCGGCGGCGAGGTGCGCGACGGGCAATTGTTGCGGGTCGATTACGATACCGAAGCGGGAAAGCTGACGTTCGCAGCCGGCGGAGTTGGCAATCCGTCATAGCCAGAGTGTCGCGACGGCACGGTGTTGCCGGCTACCGGCATCGACGTACCGCGGACCTACAATGGCCAGTGACTGACCGATCCGCCGAGGCTGTACCATGTCATACGACCCTCGCTTCGAACCGTACCCGCCACGCCGCCCGGCTGGACCTCACCTCGCGCCTTTTCTCTGGCTCGCGCTGCTGGGACTGGGACTGTACTGGGGTTACACCCGCTATTTCCCGCGAGGGCCGTTGTTCGACCCGGACGCCGCCCCGCGGGCGGTATTGGCTCGCGGTGATCTCGCAGCCGACGAAAAGGCGACCATCGACCTGTTCAAGCAGTCGTCGCCCGCCGCCGTGTTCATCACCTCTCTGGCAGTACAGCGCGACCGGTTCTCGCTCGACATCCACCAGATTCCGCGCGGCACCGGCAGTGGTTTCGTTTGGGATGCCGAGGGGCACGTCGTCACCAACTTTCACGTCGTGCAAGGGGCGCAGGCGTTCCGCGTGACATTGGCCGACCGCAGCGAGTGGGAGGCCAAACTCGTCAACGGCGCGCCGGACTACGACCTCGCCGTCCTGAAAGTGTCCGCCCCGCGCGACCGGCTCCCGGTGCTGCCTCTCGGTACTTCGGCGGACTTGCAGGTTGGGCAGAAGGTATTCGCTATCGGCAACCCGTTCGGTCTCGACCAGTCGCTCACGACTGGCGTGGTCAGCGCACTCGGCCGCGAGATCAAGTCGCAGACGGATCGGCCGATTACCGGCGTGATCCAGACCGACGCGGCGATCAACCCCGGCAACTCCGGCGGTCCGCTACTCGACAGCGCCGGCCGGCTGATCGGCGTCAACACGGCCATCGCCACGCAGACCGGCACCTATTCCGGCATCGGCTTTGCCATCCCCGTAGACACGGTCAACATCGTCGTTCCGCAACTCATCAGCAACCGCCGGCCGAACGTCGGCGCGACGTTTCTCGAAGACGCCATCGCTCGCCGGTTGGGCGTCACGAACGGCGTTCTGATCCGTGAGGTGACGGGGACGACCGACCTGCGGCCAACGGTGATGGACCGCTCCGGGCGGATCCTGATCGGTGACATCGTCGTCGGTATCAACGGCCGGCCGGTCAAGCGCCGGGCCGACCTGGAGAGTGTGATCGCGAAGGCCAAAGCGGGCGATGTTCTGACGTTCACCATCAACCGTCGAAAGCAGGAGATTGAAGTCGAGGTCACTGTCCAGGAATCGTGACGTGGTGTGGTCGTAGGGAAATTGCAAGGACTACACAGCGTAGCGCCTGGAAAAGTCGTGCGGAGTGCGGAGGGTGGCAAAAGTCGGGCGGTCGTGCGGCTGAAAAATGCAGACGAATTCAACTCCGCGCTACTTGCAGACTTGCGTCATTCCGATATACTTTCGGCACACGTCCCCGCGCGGCGGGTGCCTCCGTGGGGGCCACTCTCAAGTCACGGCGAGGGAAGGGTATGTCTAGTAGCGTTTTGGCGGACATCGACTTCATTGAGGAACTCCGTCTCCGCTGTTGGGCCCGCGAAAACTTCGTGCCGGCCAATCAACGCAACACGACCTGGCATCCGATCGTCCTCGAAGAAATGGGCCGCAAGGATGGCGACATGAGCACGGCCGACGTCAGCCTCCTGTTGACGACCCTGGCGTAACTCGCCTAAACGACCTGAACTTCCGGCCGCAGCCCGGGCTATAATCGCCGGGGCTGCGGCCGTTTTGTATACTCGCAGCCGCTACATTCGGAGGGTCACGGATGGGCTTCTTCTCCGGCCGTGCGACGTTTGCACGCTACCGCGTTTCGGGTGCCGCCCCTCGATCGTTTGGACCAAAGTACCTCGATGCCCTGGTATCCCGCGCAGTCGGTACACAGCGGCTCGCGTGGTCCGACGGCGTCGAGGTTGGCTGGACGGGTGGAGCGCACATCCTCGACACGAAGTTCGACCTCGCCAAGAACGTCGTCAACGACTCGCTTCATGCTGCCTTCCGCGTCGATACCGAACGGCTACCGGCCGACCTGATGCGCGCCTACTATCAGACCGATCTGGACGCACTGGCGAAATCGAACCCGAGCGGCCTGCCGAGTGCCCGGCAGAAGCGAGAAGCTCGCGAGTCGGCCCGCGACCGACTCGAGGCCGAGGCACGCGATGGCCGTTACCTGCGACGCAAGGCGTACGAGGTTTTGTGGGACGCCCTCTCGAACGAACTGCTTGTCGCCACGACGGCAGTGACGGTCGTGGACCGCTTGCACACGCACTTCGAGGCGACGTTCGACCGCACTTTCGAGCCGTTGACGGCCGGCCGGCTCGCCTTTTCGTTGGCCGAGTTGCGCGAACAGACTCGCGCCGTGGACGACGCCAGTCCGTCGGCCTTCGTGCCGTCCGAGGGGACCGAGGAGTACGCTTGGGTCATGGACGAGGCGAGCCGCGACTTCGTCGGCAACGAGTTCCTCCTGTGGCTGTGGTACCACCTCGAAACCGAGGACGACACGCTCCGGCTGTCGGACGACTCGGAGGTTTCCGCGATGATCGCCCGGACGATGACGCTCGAAGACCCTGGCGGCCAAACGGGCAAGGAAACCATCACTTGCGATGGGCCGTCGCGCTTGCCGGAGGCCAAGCGGGCGGTGCAGGCGGGTAAGCTACCGCGTAAGCTCGGGCTCACGCTGGTGCGGCACGACCAACAGTACGAGTTCGCGCTCCAGGCCGAAACATTAGCCGTGAGTGCCGCGAAATTGCCGCCGCCAGCGGAAGAGAGCGACCGTGCCCGGCTCGATGAGCGTGTGACGCAGATTCGCGCGCTCACCGAAACGCTCGACTTGCTCTACGACGCATTCGGCCAGCGGCGCTTCGGCGAAGGCTGGCCGAAGGAATTGGCGAAGGTGCAGAAGTGGCTGCACCGCGACGAGCGGCCGCGGATGTCGGCTTGACCTTGACCGCCCGACTGTACCCCGTTATCCAGCCCACGCGGTTTGGGTGACTCGGTCTCGGTTAGAAAGGCGGAGCAGGATGTTGCGCCGATTGACGCTATTCGCCGTCACGCTCGGTCTGCTCGGCTCGAGCGGTTGCCGGTTGTTGTGCGATGGATACTGCGAGCGCGAGCGCGACCGTTGCGACCGCTTAAACCGCGATCGCTGCGCCCCGCAGTGCTGCAACTCGCCGCACACCGACGCGGCGGTGGCTCCGGCTCCAGGCACCTATTACGCCAACCCCTGCCGCTAACGGATTGCTTCCTGTCGCCGGGATTGCAACCGTGGAACCCCGGTTCAAGCAATCAATCGGACGACTTGCGGCCGTGGTTCGCGTCGTACCACGTCCGCAGGTGCAGGTCGCAGTTGGACACCGCACGCCGCAGCGCGAAAACGGCGACCGTGAGGACCACCGTTAATCCGACCCACCACAGCGCGGACGGGCCGGCGACCAGCGCCGTGTAGATGGCCCCCGGTGGAGTTAGGGATGCTAGCCCCGGCCAGCCGGCTTTCACCATAATGACCGTGACGCACGGCACGCCGAGCGTCAGCAGCGAGCCGAGGCCGTTAGCCTGCCGGCCGTGCGCGAATGCGCGGAACCCCAAGGCGAAGTACAGCCCCCATAATGTGACAGACGCCAGCAACGCCAATACGGCATCGACCGGAGTTGTCCGCTTCGCCAGGACGGCGGCGACGAACAGCAATAGGGCAAACGCCGCGTAACCGCGCCCACGCCGCCATGCTGCGGCGAGCGCGGCGTGGGCGTAGTCTCGGCCGCTCAGTTCGGTGAGCAGGAGCAATTCCAGCCTGCGGCAGCGGTCTTGGGCCGTCGAGTCCCACAGACCGTACTGGAAGCATGCCGGTACCGCGGACAGTACAACGAGTCCGGCGGCCAGCACTGGGATGCCGCCGGCCG
>CAZNSL010000628.1:0-4108 GCA_964574975.1 uncultured Alcaligenaceae bacterium
AGAACGGCGGCCGGGAACGTCGGGAGAGATGGCGGCGCGGTCCTCGTCCGCTCGGGCATCCTCGACGTGCAGAGCACGACGATCACGGGAAACCGCGCACGGCGTCTCGTTCAGCAAGGGAGGGGTGGCGGAATCTTCCTCGGGCTGGGCTCGCTGGTCGGCCTGAAGAACTCGATCGTCTTCGGCAACCGGGCGCAGACGGCACGCGACCTCTACATGGGCGAGCCGGCGCTCCCCGGGGTGGCAACCCTCGACCACAGTGACGTGGGCCAGGCCGCGGGCGCGGGCGCCCCGACGGACCTCGGTGGGAACCTCAGCGTGAACCCACGGCTCACCCGACACGGCGGGCTTCCCCGTCTGCGAACCGGGTCCCCCGTAGTCGATGCCGCAACGTGCACCGGCGCTCCCGCGGCCGATTTCGAGGGCGATCCTCGGCCGACCGGCGCCGGCTGCGACATCGGGGCAGACGAACTCGCGCCGTAGGCCGACGTGATGCCATCGCATCATCATCGCCTGGATGGGCGGCGAGCGCCGGCCCGTGGCGGATCCGCTGCCGAGATCACCCCCGACCCCGAAGCCGACCCGCGATAAACATCCTCAGGGTGTGGAGCCGATCTGCAGCGAATCCAGGAGGACGCTGCTCGGGAGCTGTTCGTCGGTGCGCACGCGGATGCGCAGGGCGATCGTCTTCCCGGCGTAGGCGGCGAGATCGGGGACGAAGCTGAAATCCGTCCACGTCGCGGCGTTGAACGCCGAGCAGAGCGTGATCCCGTCCACTTGGGTGCCATTGACGAGGAGCACCAGCACGTCGTGTGGAGTGCCCTGGTCGCAGTTCGTCTCGGCACTGTCGATCTGATAGCGGAAGTGGACGAACGACGGTCCGATCCCAGCGGGGACGGCGATCACCTGCGAGAGATCGCTCGTCTCCCCGTTGGTTCGACCGAGCCGCGCGATGCGGGTTCCGGAGTCGGCGGTGGGCGCGCCGTCCACGCCGCCTTCGACGATCAAGCTGCCCGGGAAGTTCGTCGATTCCTCACCCCACCCGACGTGCCCGAGGTCGAAGTTGGCGTTGGCGAGCAGGGGCTCCGTCTGCCCATGGTCGAGGAAGAATCCGGGCATGCCCTGCCCGACCGCGAACGTGCCGAGCGATTGGCTCATCAGGCCGAGCAGATTGACACCCGCCGGTAGCGGGGCGGTGCGGCCCAGAAGCACCTTGCCGCTGCGCGAGAGCGGCGTGGCGCCAGCGAGCGACTGCACGTTCGTGAAGGCGACGCCGTTCACGGGAAACGTCCCGCTCGCGACATCGCTGCCCGCGGAATCGACGAGTTGGAACCCGAGATTGACGGACGCCGGCCCGATACCGAATCCGTTGGCGGCGTAACGATCCTCGAAGGCCCCGAGGCTCGCGCGATTCGCGAGCGCCGCCCCCCGTTGGGATTGAAGTAGAAGGGTATGACAAGGGCGTCCGGCGCGATGCGCTGGTACCGGACGGCGGTGCCGTCGACGATCGCGCCGGCCGGTGCGCGAGCGCCGGTGGCGTCGACGGCGACGCGGGCGAGCGGATTCTGCCCGAAGGCGCTGTTCGTCGACAGATCGGCGAGCGTGAAGCCGCCCACTAGCGGCCCCGAGGGCGCCGACGGGAGGGTATCGTTCAGCGGTTGAGGCACCACCGGCCGCGCGTCGTTCGCACTCAGTACCGGTGTCACGACGGTGATCCCCGCGCTCCCGCCGACCCCGGGAACCTGGGATGGATCGAGGATGACGTTGGCGCCGATCGCGAGCGTCTGGAACTGGGTCGCGAGCCGGTGACTCAGGTCCTGCGCGTACCACGCAACCTCGAGGGTGAGCGCGCCTGGCGATACGTTGGAGACCACCAGGAAGGACGCATGCCCGGCCGTGGCGTCGTAGAAAAACAGGAGCTGATCTCCACTGGTCCCAGGCGTGGCGATCACGGGCTGCGCGCGAGCACGACCGGCACCGAGAAAGATCTCGGCGAGCAGGAGCATTGCAGCCACCACACGAATTCGAAGCATGACTCCCCCGATCGCCATGTGTGCTGGCCCAGATCGTTGGCCGGGCGCGATGGTAGCCGCCACGGAGCGGGCCCCACAAGCCGCGGAAACAGCGGCGTGCTCCGGCGCTCCCCGGTCGAAGCAACACCGCGCCGACATCGACCACCATGGGAACGAGATCGTTCCGAGTCTTCGTCGGTGATTTCGCCCGGTGGGTCTGGCCCTGGGGAGCGAGCCCTCGCGGTCGAGCCGACCTTTGCTCGGATCGACCACCTTCGGTACGACCGGCATCGTGCAAACCTACGAGAAGCTCTTCATCGGCGGCGAGTGGGTCGCTCCCAGCTCGACCGAAACCATCGACGTCATCTCGCCGGCCACCGAGGAGGTCATCGCCCGCGTGCCCGCCGGCAAGGGCGCCGACATCGATCGCGCCGTCGCTGCTGCGCGCGCCGCGTTCGATCACGGCCCGTGGCCGCGCCTCAGCGTCGCCGAACGCGTCGATTGGATGCGCAAGCTCTCCGCCGGGCTGCAAGCGCGGATGGACGACATCGCCAAGGCGGTGACCTCGGAGATGGGCTGCCCCATCTCCGTTTCGACGATGGCGCAGGCACTTCCGGCCGGGATGGTCCTCGACAAGTACGCCGAGGTCGCCAGTGCGCATGCATTCGAACAGGAACGCGCCGGACTATTCGGCCGCGTCATCGTCCGCCAGGAGCCGATCGGCGTGTGCGGCCTGATCGTGCCGTGGAACTTCCCGCTGGCGATCATCGCCTTCAAGCTGGGGGCAGCGCTCGCCGCCGGCTGCACGACGGTCGTCAAGCCGGCGCCGGAGACACCGCTCGACGCGTACATCTTCAGCGAGGTCTGCGAGCAGATCGGCTTCCCGAAGGGGGTCATCAACGTCGTCGTCGCAGGACGTGAGGACAGCGAGCTGCTCGTCAGGCACCCCGGTGTCGACAAGATCTCGTTCACCGGCAACAGCGTCGTCGGGCGTCGCATCGCCAGCATCTGCGGCGAGCAGTTGAAGCGCTGCACGCTCGAGCTCGGCGGCAAGTCGGCGGCGATCGTCCTCGAGGACGCGGATCCCGCGACGGTCGTTCCGGGCCTGGTGCCGAACGGCATCCTCAACACCGGCCAGGCCTGTGCCGCGCAGACGCGCCTTCTGATCCCGAAGAGCCGCTACGCCGAGTACGTCGACGCAATCGGCGAGTTCATGCGCGCGCTTCCGACCGGCGATCCGATGGATCCGAACATGCAGCTCGGACCTCTGGTCGCGGAGCGCCAGCGCGCGCGCGTCGAGGGCTACATCAAGAAGGGACGCGAGGAGGGTGCGCGCCTCGTCGTCGGCGGCGGACGTCCTTCGGGTCTCGCGAAGGGCTGGTACGTCGAGCCGACGTTCTTCGCCGACGTGAACAACCAGATGACGATCGCGCGCGAGGAGATCTTCGGACCGGTGCTGGTCGCGATTCCGTACGACGCACCGGAGGACGCGGTGCGGATCTCGAACGACTCGGACTACGGGCTCTCGGGCTCCGTGTGGACGAAGGACGTCGATCGCGGCATCGACCTCGCGCGTCAGGTGCGCACCGGCACCTACAACGTGAACGGCTTCATCATCGACTTCGGTGCGCCGTTCGGCGGGTACAAGTCCTCGGGCCTCGGACGCGAGTTCGGCCCCGAGGGCATCGCCTGCTTCACGGAGTACAAGAGCATCGCGATCTTCTGACGCGAGCGTGACGGCCGGGGTTCGCGCGATGCGAGCCCCGGCTCGGCACGGGGAACAGAACACGTGCCGGAAAGCCGGCCGCGCTACGCCACGTCGCGCTGGGCGTCGCCACCCGCGGCAGCCGAGCCTTCGCGCCGTCCCGCCAGCAACCGGTCGATCACCGCGCGCAGGTCATCGACCCGCAGCGGCTTCGGCAGGTACTCGTCCATGCCGGACGCCATGCACTCCTCGCGGCTGCCGCCACCGACGTTCGCGGTCACCGCGACGATCGGAACGTGTAGCGACCGTCCGTCGCGCAAGGCCTCACGCTCCGCGGCGCGGATCGCGCGCGTCGCGTCGAAGCCGTTCATCTCGGGCATCTGGCAGTCCA
>CAZNSL010000629.1:0-4107 GCA_964574975.1 uncultured Alcaligenaceae bacterium
GACGCGGCCCTGATGCAGGACGTAAATCAGGTCGGCGTCCTTGATCGTGCTGAGCCGGTGGGCCACCAGCACCACGGTCATGCCGGCCAGGGCCGCTTTCAGGTTCGCCTGAATCGCTTGCTCGGTCGCGGTGTCGAGATGGCTGGTCGCCTCGTCGAAGATCAGCACGTCCGGCCGTCGCAAGAGTGCCCGCGCGATGGCCAGCCGCTGCCGCTGACCGCCGGAGAGGTTGGCCCCGCGCTCGCCGATCACCGTCTCGTAGCGCTCCGGCAGACCGGCGATGAACTCGGCCAGCCCCGCCTCCGACGCCGCCGAGATGACTTCCTCCAACGTCGCTTCCGGACGGCCCAGGGCGATGTTCTCGCGCATGGTGCCGTTGAATACGAACGCATCCTGCGACACCACGCCGACCTTGCCGCGCACGGTGGCGAGATCGAAGTCGCGCAGGTCCACGCCGTCGACCAGGATGCGCCCCCCGGTCGGGGCGTAGAAGCCTTGCAGCAGCTTGAGCAGCGTGGACTTGCCGGACCCGCTTTCGCCGACGACGGCCACGACCTTGCCGGCCGGGATGCGCAGGTTGACGCCCTCCAGCACGTTCGACCGGCAGCCGTACTTGAACGACACGTCGCGCAGTTCGATGGCCCGCGCGACGCCGCGGAACGGCACCTTGGCCCGGTCCTCGAGCGCTTCGGCGTCCTGGTCCAGCACCTGATAGAGCCGGTCCACCGCCGCCAGCCCCTCCTGGATGTGGATGTTGACGGACGCGAGCCGGGAGAGCGGTTCCAGGAGGTAGCCGAGCAGGGAGTGGAAGAACATCAATTCGCCGATCGACAGGGCACCGGACATGACGCGATGGCCGCCGTACCAAAGGATGGTGATGCCGGCGACGGCTGTGACGAACGTGCCCAGGCCGTTGACGCTCAGGCCGACCTTCTGCATGCCGAACACCGACTGCACCATGCGGACGAGCCGGGCCTCGCCCTCCTCGGCGCGGGCCCGCTCCCGGCCGAACGCCTTGATCGTTTCGACGCCGGACACGTCCTCGGCCAGGTGGGCCGACAGCTCGGCGGCGTGTTCCATCGCCTCGCGGCAGCGGCGCTTGGCGGCCGGGTGGTGGATCAACACGCTCAGGGCCAACAGCGGCACGAACGCGGTGGACACCGCCGCGAGCGGCATGTCGTACAACCACAGGACCGCGAGCATGGCCACCACGAGCACGCCGTCGACGAGGACGGTCGTCGTCGTCCCACCGATGGCCTCGCGCAGCTTGGCGGCGTCGTTGACGCGCGAGAGGATTTCGCCGACGCGACGCATCTCGAAGAAGTTCATCGGCAGGCCGAGGATGTGCCGCGAGTAACCGGCCACCAGCCCCAGGTCCACCTGGCGACTGACGTGGGCCAGGAAGTACTCGCGCAGCGCCCCGAACAACACCTTGAAGATGAGGACCAGCACCATGCCGACGCCCAAAGCGTTGAGTAGCCGGGTCTCGCGCCGGGTCAGCACGTTGTCCACGAGGTGCTGGATGAAGAACGAGGTCGAGAGGCCCAGCACGGTCATGAGGATGGCGCAGAGGAACGCCTCGATGACCAGGCCGCGGTGCGGACGGAGCAAACCGAGGAAGCGACGCCACGGCCCGGCGGCCGGTCGGCCGGGGGCACGGGCGACCTGACGCTGCGGATCGGGCACCAGGGCGAGCAGGTAGCCGGTCCAGCGCTTGCAGAACTCCTCGCGCGACATCTTCTGGACGCCGCGGGCCGGGTCGGCGATGACCACCGCGTTCTTCGCGTGCTTGTGCAGGACGACGTAGTGGCCTAGCCCCTCGTCGGTGCGGACGTGGACGATGGCCGGCAGAGGCACGCTCGGCAGGGCTTCGTACGGCCCCTTGACGGCGCGGGCGGTGAAGCCGAGCTTCTCGGCCCCCTGCACCATGCCGAGGAGGTTGGTGCCGACGCGGTCGGTGCCGGCCAGGGTGCGGGCCTGTTGCAGGCTGACCGTCAGGCCGTGGTGTCGGGCGACCGTCGCCAGCGCGGCCGCGCCGCAGTCGCTCTGGTCGTGCTGTTTGACCACTGTGTAACGGCGAAGCACGAGTCACCTCCGCACGAAAGAAGTCGTCCCGGACAAGCCCCCGCTCGACCGGCCGCCGACCGGCTCTAAGAGCGAGCGGAAAAAACGCGGGGGAGGCCGGGGGCGGGCGCGGCGGGGGCCCGCGCCCGGTTTTGGGCGTTGCCCACCCCCCCGGGTCGCTCACGCTCCCGGCTCGCCCGCATTTTTCCGATGGCTCTAAAGGAGGCATCCGCCGCCGCGGGAAAAAGGTGCCATGCGGCGGGAACAAATAAACGAACGGGTCGGGAGACCCGCCGCGGCGGCCGGCCGCCCGCGGGGTCGCGAGGACCCCGCGGGCTGCGCCGTCCGAACGGTCGCCGTCACCGCGTCTAGTGCATGTTGAAGGTGGCCCCGTTGCAGCCGCCGTTGCAGTTGACGATGTTCTTGGCATTGCCGTTGCCCCAACCTGACGCTGCACCCTGCGTCTTGTCGCTCAACGCAAAATCGATGATCGCTTGTAAGACGCTCTTGCCGCCGTCCACGGCAACCAATTCGGACTCGTCCACGGCCTTCATGCTCGACACCATGTTCATCGCGATTCTCCTGCTATCGGTTCGCCGCCGGTCGGCCCCGCCGGGCCTGGTAGACGCTACCAGGACCAACCCGGTCACGGCCGATTCGCCGGCAGCCACTCACCGCACACTCTTGCCCGACGGTAACCGGGTCGGCACTTCGCCGCCCTCGGCGATGACGCCCGGGCACCGTCGGCGTCATCGCAAGTTCTCTTGCGTCCCTACTGAAGCCGCAAGACGCGCTGGAGAATGTTGTTCAGGGCCGTGGTGAGGACGCGCCCGGTGCAACCGATCATGTTGCCCTGCGCGTCGTACCTAGCCACCACGCCGCCCTCCACCGCCGCCAGTTGCGCGGGGGGAAGCTCTTCGAACGAGCCGTTCTCGAGGACGTGTGGCTCGAACTGCGATACGAGATTCTGTTGCATGGACCGACACCTTTCAGGGTAATGACGGGACCGCTGCCGCCGAACCGTTCGGCGGCGACCGGTACCGGATGCCGAACCCGCGCTCACGCGCGGAGGAAGCGCGGGCGAAAGCCCGCCACGCCGCCGAACGGCGAGGGCGTTCCCAATGGCCCCCACGGGGGCATCTGCGACGGATTCAATGGGTTGCGGCAGGTGCCACAGTTCTCCGGGTTCAGGCCACCCTCGATGGCCGTCAGTTCGCGCGGGTCCACCGCCGTCAGGGTGTCGTCCCGTCGCTCGATCGTCTCGTTCATCGCCTACCTCCGTTGGGCGGGCGGAGCCGATGGCCCGCCCGCGATCGTCGCATCGGTCGCCCGTCGGGACCGAACCGCTCGGCCCCGGCGTCATCCGTCAGTTCATCGGCCGCCCCGGGCTGTTGAAGACCCGCCAGGCCAGCGACAGCGCTGCCCCCAGCCCGCCGCCGAGGCCGCTGAGGAAACCGCCGATCGCGCTGAGAATCCCGCCGCCCTCGACCTGCATCAGCTCGGCCTCACCGACATCGCGAAAACCCTTCATCGCCCGTCCTCCCAGGTTGCCGGGGGGCGGCCACCAAAGCGCCCTTGAGAAGTGCATCCATCGCGGCGGCGAAACGGTGCCACACTGGGCGAAAAAAAATGCGGCCCGACTCGGACGTCCGAGTCGGGCCGCATCCGGGCGGTTGTAACTACCTGGGCCGAAACGCGCGAAGCGTGTCCCGCGCGGGCGAGTTGTGCAGCGAACCGGCGCAGCCGCCCATCAGGGCGGCCCCGGCTAGCACGAGGAAGAAGAACCCACCCTCGACCCGTTCGAGTTCGGCGTGGTCCACCTCGTCCATCCGCAGTTCCTGCTCTGCCGTCACCGTCGTCGTAGCGTTCATCTGTCGTCCCCTTCTCTCGTCAACTCGGACACCTCCGGCGGCCGAACCGTTCGGCCATGCCGGTGTCCGATGCCGCCTCGCCGGAGGGGATGGGCTACGGTCGCTCCGTGTGACGCATGTGCTTCTATCATGCCGGCTGCCCCGACGGCTTCGGCGCCGCCTGGGCGGTCTG
>CAZNSL010000630.1:0-4104 GCA_964574975.1 uncultured Alcaligenaceae bacterium
CGTCGCTGGTGGACGCGAAGTTGTTGGCGATGATGGTCGCGGTCGGGGCAAACGTACCGAGGTTGTACACGCCGCCGCCGATGCCGGCACCGCGACGGCCCCACAGCAGGCGGGAGCCGCCCTGCGCCTGGTTACGCCGAATCGAACTGGCGCTCACCGCGAGCGCCGAGTCGGCGTCGTTGTAGATGCCGCCGCCCAGGCCGTTGCCGCCGTCGCCGATCAGGCCGGCCAGGCCGCCGCGGGCGGTATTGCCGCGCACAGTGGTGCCGGTCACGGTCGCCGTCACGCCGCCGGAGAACAGGCCGCCGAGGCCGCCGAACGCCAGTCCTCCGCCCAGGCCGTTGCCGCCGTCGCCGATCAGGCCTCCCCAGCCGCCGACCGCGTCGTTGTTCGCGACCGTGCAATTGGTCACCGTGGCCGAAACCGGCCCGATGAAGCTGAGGAAGAACACGCCGCCGCCGACGCCCAGGCTGCCGTTCGCCCCGGCACCGCCAACGCCGCCGACGGCGCGGTTGCCGTCGATGGCGCACGAGGTGAGCGCGGCCGTCCCTTGGTACACGGCGATTGCGCCGCCGACGCCGTTGTTCGGGCCGTCCACCGGAGCCGGTTGCGGCACCGCCGTTACGTTGCCGTTCCCACCGGCGGCCACGTTATCCTCAAACGTGGTGCCGATCGCGGTGAGGCCGGCACCGGGCGTGCCGAGGACGACCGCCAGCGAGCCGCTGACGATGGCACCGCCGAGGGCGTGGCCGTTGTGCAGCGGGCTAATACTGCGATCGCCGCCTTCGGCCCGGTTGTGGCGGAACGAACCGCCGGTCACGGTCAGGGTGCCGTCGTTGTAGATCGCGCCGCCGCTGGCGATGGCGGCGAAGTCGCCGGTGCCGCGGTCGCCGGCGGCCGCCACGTTGTCGGTGAACCGGCTATTGCTGACGATGGCGAGTCCGTAGTTGGTGATCGCGCCGCCGGCGGCGGTTCCGGCGAAGGCCGGGTCGAGGAAGTTTTCGGGCGTGGCCGGGGCGTCGGCGTCGTCGGCACCGAGGGCGGCGTTGTCGCTGAAGCGGCAGTCGGACACGACGAGGCTGCCGAAGTTCGCCACGGCCCCGCCGGCCGCCCCGCCGGCGAGGTTGAAGACCGGGTTGATGGGAACCACCACGTCGGCGTCGCCGACCGCCCGGTTGTTTGTGAAGGTGACGTTGCTGACGATGAGGTTGCCGAGGTTCAGGACGGCACCGCCTAACGACTCGTAATGGGAGGAGCCTTCGCCGGCGAACCCATTCGCGAGCGTCATGCCGGACAGGCGGACGGCTCCGCCCTGGGTGACGAACACCCGGCTGGCGTTGCGCCCGCTGACGGTTAACCTTTCGGCGCCGCGGCCCTGGATGGCGACGCTCTCGGTGACGGCGATCTCGCCGCCGGTGAGCGCGATATTGCGGACGGAATTGGCGAACACGATGGTGTCGTCGCCGGCGAAACTGTTGGCGTCGAGGACGGCCTGGCGCAGCGAGCCGGCGCCGGCGTCGTTGGCGTTCGTGACCGCGAAGGTCGCGGGGACGGCACGGCCCTCCAGCGGTTCGAGCCGCAGGCGCGTCGAGCGCCGGGCGGGACGCGCGGGGCGGTCGAGCCAGCAGAGGCGGGTGAAGATGCTCATCGGTCGAGTCTCCGTGGGGTTGAGCGGTTCGGGGTCGGATGACGGTTGGAAATGGGTGCGGCGTGGCCGGCCTGGGCGCGGCCGGCCCACGCGATTGACGCGGGTCATGGGAAGCGCAGCGTCCCTTCGCCGGACCAGGAGTAATCGAACGGGGTGACACCGGGGATCAGTGGATCGCTGATGGCTAGCATCATCCAGCTCCCGGTGACGCCCGCGAACCGCCCGGTGGACAGCGCCGGATCCGGGTTGAACTCGGCCAGGAAGACGACGACGACGCGCGGCGTGCCGTCGTTGAGGGGAAACGCCCAGGCGTCGCCCGGCCCGAGCGGGCCTTGGCCGTAGGTGCAGACCAGCCTGTCGCCGTTGGCGGCCGTGAAGGTAAACGTCGGCGCACTCTCGAACGTCGCCGTCAGCGTGGCCGGGTCGAAGGAAAGCGCCCGGAAGTGCCCCTCGCCCTGGTAGCGGCCGAGGAACGTGCCTTTGCCGCTCGAGGAGTGGGCGACCGGCGTGCCGTCCAGCAGCAGGGGGTCGGCGGGGCCGGAGCCGCTGATCTTGAACCTCTTGATGCCGGTTTGGGCGTGCGCCGAGCCGCCGGCGGCGAGGACTGCCAGGGCCGCCAGCGCGGCCACGAGTCGCGTCGTCCGAAGCATGAGAACTCTCCTTTTGCAGGCCCGGTTGGAACGTTCGGTGCCCGGAGCCGGGCCGTCGCTCCGGGGGCCGGAACTGTCGAGAGTTAGCGGCCGGTGGACTGGGCGCATCCACCGGCGCGGAAGGCAGGCTGGGGCGCGGCCGCCTGGTGTTGTCTCCGACGGGTTGGGCACCGACGCGAGTTTTGACGGTCGATTCACCGCGTGGCCGGCCCGCCGCCGGGCGACATGGGGCAGCCGCGACACGCCGGGCCGGCGGTGGATTCCAGGTCGCTATGGTCCTTATCGCGGCCGGCGGCCCGATGGAGCGCGGCGGGGAAAAAATTGTTGCGCCTGGACCCGTGCGGGGTCTGGCGGCGGGCCGCGGCGTCTGTTATAAGTGATGGCGACTCTCGACCCGAATCCGGACGCGCACCGTTTCGGCGGCGGCCGCGATGATGCCATTAGACGAGCACCGCCGATGCGCCCGCCCGACAGCGCCGCCGACGCCACCGAGTGCTTCCGCGAGTACTTGCACCTCATCGCGCGGCTCCAGGTCCGCGGCGACCTGCGGGCAAAGGTGGACGTGTCGGGGGTCGTTCAGGAGACGCTGCTGGAGGCGCACCGGGCGGCCGGCCAGTTCGCGGACCTCGACGAGCCGGGCCGACTGCGCTGGCTGCGGCGCTGCCTCGCGTGCAACCTCGCCGACGCATTGCGTCGGGCCGGAGCCGCCGCCCGGGACGCGCGGCGCGAGCAGTCGATGGAAGCGGCATTGGAGGACTCATCGGCCCGCATCGAGTCGTGGCTGGCGGCCGGCCAGTCCACCCCCAGCGGGCAGGCGCAACGGGCCGAGCAACTCCGCCGCCTCGCCGCGGCGCTCGGCGAGCTGCCCGAGGACCAGCGGCAGGCGGTCGAGCTACGGCACCTGCAAGGGCTCCCGGTCGCCGAGGTCGGCCGGCTCATGGGCCGCAGCCGCGAGTCGGCCGCCGGGCTGGTGTTCCGCGGCCTGCGCCGGCTGCGCGAGGTCTTGGGCGACGACTGACACCGAATGGCGTTGATGACTCACTACCAGCCCGGAGCGCCAGCGACGGGGAGTTCGACCCGTCGCTGGCGCTCCGGGCTGGTAGTGACAACGCTTCAACGCAATTCGGTATGACGCGACCCCCGGCCGCGAGGACGGACGCGATGCTCCCCGTCAACCGACTCCGCGACTGCGAACGGCTGGAGCAAGTCCTGGCCGACTGCATGGAGGCCGTCGATTCCGGGCAGCCGCCCGATCCGGCCGCGTGGGTCGCCCAGTATCCTGAATTCAGCACCGAGTTGAATGAGTTCTTCGTCCAGGCCGGCTGGGCCGACAACCGGCTGGCCCTCCTGCGCGACGGCGCGGCGGACGGGCCGGCGGCCGACGCGTTCGCCGGCTACGCCCTGTTAGAAGAACTCGGCCGCGGCGGCATGGGCGTGGTCTACCGCGCCCGCCAGGACCACCCGCACCGGCTCGTCGCGCTCAAGATGATCGCGGCCGGCCGCTTCGCCACACCGGCCGAGCGGCGGCGGTTCGTCACCGAGGTCGAGGCGGCATCCCGGCTCGACCACCCCAACATCGTGCCGGTCTTCGAGGTCGGCGAAGCGGAGGGCCGGCCGTACTTCACGATGCGGCTCGTGGACGGCGGCAGTCTCGCGCGGCACCTGGAGCGGCTGCGCGGCGACCCGGCCGCCGGCGCCCGCCTGGTCGCCGCCCTGGCCCGCGGCGTCCATCATGCGCACGAGCGCGGCGTCCTGCACCGCGATCTGAAGCCGTCCAACATTCTGGTCGATGACGACGGCCAGCCG
>CAZNSL010000631.1:0-4100 GCA_964574975.1 uncultured Alcaligenaceae bacterium
GACGCGACGGAACTGTTGCAGGAGTTGCAGCACTGAGCCGTGCATCCCTCCGGCCCCCTCTCCCGGCTTTACGGGAGAGGGGCTGGGGTGAGGGTCCGGGATTTGAAATCTCAAATCACAGATCGCAGAAGCCCTCGCCCCCAGCCCCTCTCCCGCAAAGCCGGGTGAGGGGAGAAAGACGTTGCCATGCCCCGCCCGAAGCCGACGCACGCCGCCCTCGGCGACCTGGAGCCGGGCCAATACGCGGACTTCTTCGCCCTGCTCAGCGAGCGCACCCGCGGCACCACCCGCGACGGTAAGCCGTACTATCTCGCTCGCTTCCGTGACGCCCACCGCACCGCCTCCGTCATGGTTTGGGCCGACGGTGGTCGGTTCGAGGAGTGCGAAGCGTCCTGGCGCGTCGGCCAGGCGTACAAGCTGCGGGCCGTCTACGGCGAGCACGACAAGTACGGCCCGCAACTCGACATCGAGATGATCCGCGAGGCCAGCGACGCCGATCGCGCCGACGGTTTCGACCCGCTCGCACTCGTCGAGCGCTCGCGCTTCGATCCGGATGAGTTGCTGACCCAAATCCGCACGCTCGTCGAAACGAACGTCGCCGACGAACCGCTGCGGCAACTCGTGCTGCTCGTCCTCGACCGGCACGCCGACGCCCTGCGCCGTGCCCCCGGCTCGAAGGACCGCTACCACCCGTTCGCCGGCGGCTGGGCCGAACACACGCTCGGCGTCACCGTGTCGTGCCTGTACCTTGCCGAGATTTACCGCACGCACTACCCGGACCTGAAGCCGCCCTTGAACCGCGACCTGCTCGTTGCCGGGGCCGTGCTGCACGATGTCGGCCGCTGTGTCGAGTTCGGCGACGACGCCGCGGGCGAGCGCACCGTGCCGGGACACCTGATCGGCCACCTCTTCCTCGGCCGCGACCTGGTGCGCGACGCGGCCCGCGAAGTGCCTGGCCTGCGGCCGGACCTGCTGCTAATGCTCGAACATCTGATCGTCTCGCACCTGAACCACCCGGAGTGGGGGTCGCCACGGCTGCCGCTGATCCCGGAGAGCCTGATCCTGCACCACGCCGACGACCTCGACGCGAAACTGGAGATGTACGCCCGCTGCCTGACGCGCGACACGGCCGACGGGCCGTTCACCGACCGCGACTGGTCGCTCGGCCGGCAACTGTTCAAGGGGCGTGAGGTGTGAGGATTGGTCATTCCCCCCGGCCGCGCGGCCGGTTACACTAGGGCAGTCTGCCCCGACGCCGCGCGAGCCGCCATGACGCCGTCCGCACCGAACGACGCCCGCACTTCGCAGGTTCTCGACTGGCTCGCCCTCGCCGCGTTCGGCGTTGGGCTGGCCGGTCTCGCCGCCGGATTCGTCTACGGCGACCGCGGTCCCAGTTCATCCGCGCTCATCGCGTTCGCGGCCGTGGCGCTGGCCGGAGCTGCCGGCATCGCGTATGGGCCGGTCCTCGTCTACGAGATGATCCGCACCGCCCGCCGCGGCCGGCTCTACCTGCTGCGCTGGCTCTACGTCATCGGCCTGTTCCTACTCTTGCTGTGGGTCGTGTACGTCCTCGACGCCGACTACTATCGCCGCCACTCGACCAACGACTACAAGTACCTGACGCGCATTGCCGAGTCGTACTTCTACATGTTCGCGTCCACGCAGTTCCTCGTGCTGGCCACGTTGACGCCGGCGTTCGTCGCCGGGTCGATTGCTGAGGAAAAGGAGCGCAAGACGCTTGAATTCCTTCTCGCCACCGACCTCTCCAGCCGCGAGATCGTCTTCGGCAAGCTGACCGCTCGGCTCGGTACGCTGGCGCTGTTCGTCATCGCCGGGCTGCCGATCCTGAGCATCATGCAGTTCTTCGGCGGCATCGACTTCGGCATCCTGCTGACGGCCTTCGCGGCCACCGGGATCGCCGTCCTGAGCCTGGCGGCCGTCAGCCTGTTCAACTCGGTCGCCCGCCGCCGCGCCCGCGATGCCATCCTGCTGACCTACCTGGCGGCCATCGGCTATTTGGCCTTCACCGGCCTGACGGCGTTCCTCAAGTTCATCCTCGGGCAGTACGCCTGGCTCCAGTGGGGGCCGCTCGACCTGAACGTCGTCTTCGACGCCTTCCACGCCGGCAACCCAATCTTCGGCCTCATCGAAATCGTCAGGACCATCGACCGGAACGGCCCGCTGGCGGATGTCCTGGTGGACGAGTTGCGCTCCTTCGCCGCGTTCCACGGGCTGGTCGTCATCTTCTGTGTGACGTGGTCGGTGCTACGCCTCCGCGCGATCGCGCTGGCCCAGGCGGGCGGTGGCGAGCGAAAGAAGGAGACCGCTTCGGCCGGGCGCAGGAAGCCGAAGCGGCGGCCGGTCGGCTCGATGCCGATGGCGTGGAAGGAAGTCTGGGTCGAGGGGACGCTCCGCCTAAACCGCTTCGGGCGGTTCTTCCTCGCCTTGCTCGTCCTCGGCAGTTTCGCCCCGGTGGTCATCATCGCGTCCGTCCTCGGGGCCAACGGGCGGGTGGACGACGTTTACGAGTTCGCCGCCGCGGTCTACGCCGGCGTCGTCCACCACTTCGAGCAGTTCGGCCAGGGCGTGAACGTCTGGCTGCGGGTGATGAACACCATCGTCGGCACGCTCATGCTGTTGGGTGTCGCGGCGCGGTCGGCCGGCACCGTCGGCATCGAGCGCGACCGCGATACGCTGACGAGCCTGATGACGACGCCGCTTTCGACGCAGGAAATCCTCTGGGGCAAATGGCTCGGCGGCATGGCGAGCGTCCGCGCGTTCCTCTGGTGGCTGGTGCCGCTGTGGGCGATCGGGATCGCGGCCGGCGGAGTCAATCCTGTGGCCGGGGTGCTGATGGCCCTGGCGTGGCTGGCCCCGGCGTCGTTCTTCGCGGCGTGGGGATTGTTCTGCTCCGTGACCGCGGCGACGACGCTGCGGGCGACGACGTGGGCCGTCCTCGGCGCGCTGTTCTTCGGCGGCGTCCACTGGGTCTGCTGCGGAATGTGCTTCTATGCTCCCATCGAGTTCGTCACGCGCGGAGACGACTTCGTGAAGTTCCCGGTCTACCTGGAAACCGCCATGTCGCCGCCGGCGGTATTCGCCATCGTGCCGTTCCGCGAACTGCGGCAGATCGACTTTGGCGGCGATGGCCTATTCGGTGGCTTTCTGGTCCTCGGCATCGCCCTGTGGACGGTAGGGTCCGGTGTCGTCGGGGCGCTGGCCCACGAGCGGTTTGTCGGCCTCACCCACCGCGCCCCGCCGGCGCGCGTGCCGATCCCTCCACTAGCGGAGGCGAAGTCGTGACCGTCTTCGGCCCCGTCTTCCGGCAGGACCTGGTCCGCGTGGCTCGTCGGCAGCCGCTGGCCTTGTGGCGGGCTCTGTACGCTCTCGGCCTGTTGATCGCACTCGCGCTCGTGTACGCCAACACGATGCCGCCGGACGTGTGGTTCGGCGGGACCGTCCGGCCCGGCGAGGAGGCGCGGTTCGCGGCCGGGTTCCTCACCGTGTTCACGCTGGCGCAGTTCGCAGCCGTGATCCTGCTGACGCCCGCCCTGGCGGCGAACGCGCTGGCGGAGGAGAAGTCGCAGAACACGCTGATCTTCCTGTTCACGACGCAGCTCACTAGCCGCGAAATCGTCCTCGGCAAACTGGCGACGCGGCTGCTCCAGGTCGGCTCGCTGGTGCTGACCGGGCTGCCGGTACTTGCGATCCTGCAATTCCTCGGCGGCGTCGATCTGCCGAAGGTCGTCGCGTCTTTCCTGGCGGTCGGCGTCACGGCGGTGAGTCTGGCATCGGTCGGCCTGGCCTGCGCCGTGTTTACGCGCAAGCCACAGAATGCCCCGTGGCGGGCCTACCAGATCGTGCTGGCCTACGCGGCCCTGAGCGCGATCATCATTTGGGCCTACGAACTGCCGTGGGGCATCTCCACAGCCGCCGGAATGGTGTGGGCCGGCACGACAATGCCCGGCGTTGTCACCTTCACGGTTCGACTGACTGGGGCATTGGCGACCCCGTTCGCACCGTCACGACCGTGGGATGTCGCCTTGCTCGAACCGCTCAACTACGCCAACCCGTACTACGCTTACCGCCGCGTCTGGTTC
>CAZNSL010000632.1:0-4096 GCA_964574975.1 uncultured Alcaligenaceae bacterium
AAGGGCTACCCGCGCGCGCTCGGTCCCGAGCGCATCCCGCGGGGGTCGCGCGTCGTCATGGTGTGCGGCGCGTACGACGCCATGACCGAGGACCGACCCTATCGCCGCGGGCTCGCCGCCCGCGCGGCGTGCGAGGAACTCAAGCGGCACTCGGGCACGCAGTTCTTCCCCGAGGTCGTCGAGTGCTTCATCGCGCTGCACGACTCCGGCCGGCTGTGGGACGGCTTCACGAAGGACGAGATGGACCTGTACGTCCGCCGCAGCGACCTCGCCGCCGCCTGAGGTCCCGGTGCACTGAAGCCGCAGCGCCGTCCGGTCTTCCCGGGCGGCGCTGCGGCGTCCACTCGCGGAGGCTTGACGGGCCCGGGACACCGCGGCCGGCCGCGGGAGCGTCCCATGGGACGTCGCGCCCGATCCCCCGAGCCACCATCCGCCACGGAGGACACTTCCTCATGCACGCGTTCCGCGCCGGTCTCCTGCTGCTCGCCGCGCTGTGCCTCATCCCGCCCGTGGTCGCATCCGCCGGGAAGCCCGCCCACTCCCCGGCCCCGGCTCCGGTCGCCGGCAAGGTCGAGAAGCTGAAGCGTACGGACGCCGAGTGGAAGCAGCGCCTCACTCCGGAACAGTTCGAGGTGCTGCGCCGCGCCGGCACCGAGCGCGCGTTCACCGGGGCCTACTGGAACGAGCACCGCAAGGGCGCGTATCGCTGTGCGGGCTGCGGCCTGGACCTGTTCGATTCCGGCGCGAAGTTCGACTCCGGAACCGGCTGGCCCAGCTTCTTCCGGCCCGCCGTCGAGCGGAACGTCGTCCGCGCGCTCGACACCTCACTGGGCATGGAGCGCGACGAACTCCGCTGCGCCCGTTGCGACGGCCACCTGGGACACGTGTTCGACGACGGCCCGCGACCGACCGGCCTGCGCTACTGCATCAACTCCGCGGCCCTGAGCTTCGTGCCCTCGCGTTGACGAAACGACCTCCCCGAAGGCCGGTCCACCGCGTTGCGCGGCGGGCCGGCCTTCGGTCACACTGATGGGGACCTTCTCACCCACCGAGGACCCGTCATGCACCTGCGCTCCGCCTTCCCACGCCTCTTCGCCGCCCTGTCGCTGCTGCTCGGCCTGCCGACGGCGGCCGTCGCCGCGTCCGCCGACAACAACGTCGAGTGGGCCGGCATCTCCCACGTCAGCTGGCAGGATTGCCGGCCGCTTTGCCCCGTGAACGGCGAGTCGTTCCAGGTCCGCGTGCAGACCTGGCGCAACGACCTCACGTCCGTCCGCGTGAAGGTGACCGCCGGCGCCACGAACACGTTCATCAACGCCGCGAAGATCCGCGGCCGCGGGCCGTACGACGTCTGGGCCGCGACCATTCCCGCGACCGCGGAGGCGTCCGAGAACTACTGGTTCGAGTTGAACGACGGCACCACGACCGACTACCTGAGCGTGAGCGGGCTCTCGCACACCGTGCCCGCCGACGGCGGCTGGGTCGTGAACTTCACGACGCTGTCCCACGCCCCGGCCGGCGCGACGCTCGTGAGCGGCAACGCCTGCGTGTTCAAGGTCTGGGCGCCGACGCGCACGTCGTGCTACGTGCGCGGCACCTTCAACGGCTGGGGCATGACCGCCCCGCTCACGAAGCAGGGCGAGTACTTCGTCGGCAAGATCAGCAGCGTTCCCGATCGCGCCGAGTACAAGTACTTCTTCAACAACTCGGTGTGGAACACCGACCCTCGCGCGCGCGGCCTGAACGCGTCCGGCGCCTCCTACAACGCCTACGTCGAGAACCCCTTCCGCTACGCGTGGGGAGACTCGAACTTCACGACGCCGAACTGGGACCAGCTCGTCGTGTACCAGCTGCACATCGGCACGTTCGCGGGCAACAACGACCCCGCGGGCTCGACGGCATTCCCCTCCGGTTACCGCGACGTCGGCAACCGCGCGGCGCACCTCAAGGAACTGGGCGTGAACGCCGTGCAGGTCTGTCCGTGGGTCGAGTTCCCCGGCGATCTCTCGGCCGGCTACAACCCGATCACGCAGTGGTCGCCCGAATGGAAGTACGGCACCCCGGACGACCTGAAGTTCATGATCGACAAGCTGCACCAGAACGGCATCGCGGTGCTGCTCGACCTGGTCTGGAACCACTTCTCGCCGACCGACAACTTCCTCTGGAACTACGACGGCACGCAGACCTACTTCGACACCCCGCAGGTCGATACGCCGTGGGGCTCGCAGGCGAACTTCGGCGTGTCCGCCGTGGCCGACTACTTCGCGAACTCGTCGCTCTACTGGTTCGAGGAGTTCCACGTCGACGGGTATCGCATGGACGCGACGGCGTACATGAACCCGGGCATCCACGCGGCCTCGGGCTGGGCGCTCATGCAGCGGCTCAACAACGAGAAGAACAACCGCTGGGCCGACAAGATCACGATCGCCGAGAACCTGCCGAACAACGAGTGGGTCAGCATGCCGACCGGCGGCGGTGGCGCGGGCTTCGATGCGCAGTACCACATGCTGTTCCGCGACAACGTCCGCAACGCGATCTTCACGGCCGCCTACGGCGATCCCGACATGAACGCGGTCCGCTCCGGGCTGCTCGGCAGCGGCCAGTACATCCACTACACGAAGGCGCTGAACTACATCCAGCTCCACGACGAGGCCTGGCCCTCGAGCGGCGGACAGCGCCTCGTGAAGACGATCGACGGCACCTATCCGTCGAACGACCAGTGGGCGACCGGGCGCAGCAAGCTGGCCGAAGGCCTCGTGCTCACTTCACCCGCGATTCCCGAGTTCCTGCAGGGCGACGAGTGGCTCGAGGACATCGGTTTCGGCGCGGAGTCGACGAACCGGCTCGACTGGTCGAAGAAGACCCTGTACGCGCCGATCTTCAACTTCTACAAACGCCTCGCCTTCCTCCGCCGCACGCTGCCGGGGCTGAAGTCGTCGGCCTACATCTACGTGTCGCACGTGAACGAGGGCGGCAACGTGATCGGCTTCCGCCGCTACGACAACAGCGGCAACAACATCATGGTCCTCGCGAACTTCTCGAACACGGACTACGCGAGCTACCGGATCGGCGTGCCCGAGGGCGGGCAGTGGATGGAGCTCGTCAACAGCCAGGACGCCGCCTACGGCGGGCCGGGGCCGTCGAACGGCCTGAACATCGTGGCGCAGAACACCGGCTACGACGGCTACGGACAGTCGGTCCTGCTCAGCGTGCCGCGCATGGCGCTCATCGTGCTGGGACCGAAATCCACGGTCGGCGTCGAGGACGGCCCCGTCGCGGTGACGCCCTCGCTCGAGCTGGCATCGCCGTTCCCGAATCCGTCCGGCGCGCATGCGAGCCTCGCGTTCGGCCTGCCGCACGCCGGCCGCGTGCGACTGTCCGTGCACGACGTCGCGGGTCGCCTCGTGCGCACGATCGCCGACGGCGAGTTCGCCGCCGGGCGCCACGCAGTGGCGTGGGACGGGCTCGACGCGAGCGGTCGCGAAGCGGGCTCGGGCCTGTATTTCGTGCGGCTCGCGGCCGGCGCCGAGGAGCGGGTCGTGCGGCTCACCCGCTTGCGCTGAACCCGGACGCACCGCGCGGCGCCCGTTCCCTTTCGGAGCGGGCGCCGCGGCATTTCAGGCCTGGTGCTCGGGTCGCAGGAGGTCGAGCACCGTCTTGACCGGGTTGAACACGGCGAGCGGCACCTCGACGAACAGCGTGTTCCAGTCGGCCATGGCCCCGTTCCAGAGCCCCGGGCGCTCGAGCGCGAGCAGGTCCCGCCCGAAGGCGGATTTCCTCGTGACGATCACCGCGTCGGCGTCGACGTGGCGATCGAGGTCGAACGCGTGACCGTCCCGGCGGCGCAACGCGCACGCGAGGAACACCGGATTGAAGTGGGTCGCTCCGCGCAGGATCGACTGCTGCGAGGGCGAGGACGGATCGACCTGCGCACTCTCGACCACCTGCCGCGTGACCCGGCCGTCGCGGCCGCGCACCCAGAACGGCCCGCCTCCGGGCTCGCCGGTGTTGCGCACCATGCCCGCGACGCGCACCGGCCGGTCGAGCAGCGCGAGCAGTCCTGCCGTGTCGGCCGGAGGCGCCGGCTCGCCGAGCG
>CAZNSL010000633.1:0-4092 GCA_964574975.1 uncultured Alcaligenaceae bacterium
CCAGCGGTCGAACGGGTGGTTGTGGCACTGGGCGCACTGAATGCGCATGCCCATAAACACCTGGGCGACGTTCTCCGTCACCTTCAGGATATCCGTCTCATTTTGGTAATAGTTCGTTGCCGGACTCTTGAACGTCCCGCCCGATGCCGAGAGCAGTTCCTTGACCCACTCGCTCACCGGCACGTTGTTGGCAATCTTCTCCTGCAACCAGGTGAAGTACAACAGCATCGCCTTGTAACTGACCTGGTTCGACGAGTGGACCTGGAGCAGTTCCGCCCACTTCATCACCCAGATCTCGGCGAACTCCTTGCGGGCCAGTAACTCGTCCACGAGTTGCTCGCGCTTGTTCGGGGCCGTGTTGGCCGCGAACTTCTTGTACTCCTCGACCGTCGGTAGCAACCCGACGATGTCGAGCGACGCCCGCCGCAGAAACTCGTCGTCGGTGCATAGACCCGAAGGCTCGATCCGCAGTTTCTTGAGCTTGGCGTGAACGAGCGCGTCGATGTAGTTGTGTTCGGCCACTTTGGGGAAGTCGAACTTCAACCCCTTCGGAAGCACGACGACCTGTGTCCCGACGGTGAACGTGGCGAAGCGGGCCATCACAAACGCCTCGCCTCGCTCGCCCGCCGTGACAGTACCGTCTGGATCGATCTTGGCGCTCGTGGCGTTGTTGGTCAGGAAGAGCGCAAGCGAAGTGACATCGCGAATGCTGCCGTCGGAGTACGTTGCCCGCACGGTCATGCGGTGCCGCTCGCCAGCTCCGTCGAGGACCATCGCCTTCGGATACAGTTCGACGTTGACCGGCCGCGGCACGTCCGGTGGGTCGTTCGGCGCGCCTGCTTCGAGCCAACGGATCAGCGTGCCGTAGTATTCGTCGCCTTCGCGCAGGCGCTGGCCGCCGGTGTGCGGCACCTTGCCGGCCGGCTTCTCGACGAGCATGCACTCGTGCGGCAAGGCGAGGTTGATCCGCCGGCCGTTGATCTCGCGCGTGAGCCGGTAGTGGTCGCCGTCCGGATCGAAACCGAATAAGCTCAGGCGGAAGCCGTCTTTGCCGCGAGCGGCTCCATGACAGCTACCGGCGTTACAACCGGTGCGCATGAAGATGGGCATCACGTCGCGATTGAAGCTGACCGGCCGCTCGGCCACGGCGTCCTTGACCGTCACCTGAACCGCAACCTTTTTGCCACCGTATTCGACCCACACCTCCCCGGTGCCGTCGCCGGCCGGGTGAATCGTGCCACCTTCGAAGCGCACGAGACCGGGTTTTGAGGCCGTGAACTTCGCTTGCGTCGTCACGTCGCGCGTGATGCCGTCGCTGGAGGTCGCCTGAACGACGAATGCCTGCCGGTCGCGGACGCTGACGAGCCGTGCATCGGGCGGGTAGACGGCTACCGTTTGTCCGAACGACAATTCACCACGAAGACACAACGCACTCAGAGCGACGAGCTGGATCGTTCGACGGAGCATAGTTCGACACCTATTCCGATTTCGTTGTGAACTCTGCGTCTTAGTGGTTAGTTCTTCTTTGCGGCGATAGGCGCGTCGATCCGCAAATCGGTGCTGCCGAGGTTGTGAACGATCGGCTCACCGTTTTTCACGATCGTGATCTGGCAGTAGATGTTCTTGTGCGACCCGGCCGTCGCGGTCTTGTCCACCGTCACCGGGAACGCGAACTCCTTGGCATCGGCCGTCAGATCGAGGTCTGGAGCCGAAGTCTTGGCCGGCAGGCCGACCAGTTTCACCTTGGCCGTTCCGGGAAACGGCGTCACCACCTGGAGTTGCCCCTTGATCGTGGCCGTGCCACCCTGCTCGACCGACGCGCGTTCGAGTTTGATCGCCACCATCGGTGGGGCGACCTCGACATTAGCCAACTGCGACGACACCCAGACCGGGCCGTTGCCGACTGTGGCCACGCCCCAAACGACGTACTTCCACCGCCGCGGCGGCGCTCCGCCGTTGGCATTCAGCGGCAGTACCGTCTCCGTTTGCCCGTCGGCGATCGTCGCGCCGCCAGCCGATCCGACCCCTGGCGGGTTGTAGAGCGGGTAGATCGTCACCGCGCCCTTCCAGCCGTTGCGCCGCTCGACGGCGACGCGCAGGTTCATCGAGCCAGTGTGAACCAACGGCACTTTCGGTTCGATAATCGAGACGGTGAACGGCACGGCTTCCGTAGCCGCGATTGGGACTTTCTCCGCGGTGTAGGACCAGTACTGGGACACATTGGGGCTGCCGTGAACGAGATCGGTGCGGAGCTGGAAGTGACTGGCGAACGACTGCTTCGGATCGACCGGCTTGGCGCGGAAATCGCCGAGCGTACCGGCGAGCGGCGCATCGGCGGCGGCTTCGAACACCACCGGCGTAACGCTCATGTACGGCGGTACGCGCTCGGCCGTGGCCGTGACCTTGCCCGGCACGTTCAACGCGTCGATATCCAGTTCCGCCCCGGTCTCGCCGCGACTCACGGACAGGAGTGTGGCGTAGCGATTGCCGCGCGGCACCGGGATCGTCTGCCGGTCCTGCTGGTACTGCGTGAACTGCGGCACGGCGACGGTCACCGTCGCATGCGGCGGCACGACCTCGACGCGATAGGCATAGGTCGGGCCGCCTTTTTTCAGGTGGTCGCCGACGGCAATCTGGTACTCGCCGTCGGCCGGCACGGTGAAGCGAATGTAACTGTCGGGACCGCTGGAGTCGTCGTTGCCGGCGAGGGCGGCACCCTTGTCGTTATGGATGGAAAGGATCGAATCGAGCGGCGAACCATATCGGCGGGCGTGGACGCGCACATCGAACACTTGCCCCTTCTTCAGCGCCAACTTGTGGGTGCCGACCGTGCCCGGTTGAGCGATGACGCCATCGAATGCGAACGGCACGTCGCCGACGCGGACGTACAAGGGCGATGGGCTGACGCCGCCCGCGTCTTCGGCGAAGATCGGGTGCCGCGGGTTTGGCTCGGCGGGAAGCTTCACCTTTTTCTTGAACGCCCCCGATGGGTCGCCGAGGAAGGTAAACTCGACTTCCTCGCCCGGTTTGCCGCCCATCGGCTGCACGGCCGCGGGCCGTGGGAACGTGCCCACGTGCAGTCGGTAGTGGCAGCCGGCGTTGCCCCGAAACGAAGTCTCGCGCACCATCACGACGTACCGGCCGTCGGCCGGGGCGATAAGCGAAGCAAATCCGTCCTGGCCGAGCAGCGCCGTGTCGTCGGATGTCGCCAGTTCGAACCGCTTGGCGTCGACGATGGCAACGAATGGATCGAACATGGTGCCGGTGCTCATGTCGGTCGCGAGGCGAATGCCCTCGATCTCCACGCTGATCCGCTGGCCCTTCTTCGCCTCAACGGCGAAGTAGTCCACATCCTCCGACGCGACGGTACCGTGGACGGTCGAGTTGAGCGGCACGACCTGCGGCGCGGGAAAATCGCCGTTCGGCTCCTTTTCGTCGACGACCGGCAGCGCGCCGACCCAGAACGTCTTGAGTTCGGACAGACCGGTCGCAGTGCGGACGCGGAAAGCATGCTCGCCGAGGGCGCAGTTGGCTGCGATCTTGAACGTGGTCTTGACCTGGTTGTCCTTGGCTTCGAGCTTGCCGACGGTGAAACCGGGGGAATAGCAGAGAACTTCCTGCGCGTCGGCGAGGCGTGCGCCGCTGAATGTGACGGCGACTTCGGTACCGCGCTGGCCGCCGCGGGGCATGATACCGCCGACCGACGGCGACGCGGCAAAAGCAGGACTCATCACGGAGGCACAGAGGACGCAGAGAAGACGCGGGAAATACCGTCGTAGACCAAGTGCCATTTCCATTGTTGTTTGTCTCTGTGAACTCTGTGTCTCTGTGGTGAGTTCGACTACGTCACGCCAGCAAGTCCTTGCGGAGCTTGCCATCGTCCACGATGATGACGGGCCGATTGCCCGGCGACATCAGCTTCTTGTCTGGATCGACGCCCAACTGGTGGAACACCGTGTACGCCAGATCCTCGACCGTCAACGGGTCGTCTTGCGGCTCGCTCGCCGTCGGGTCGGACGAGCCGTAGATCGCGCCCGCCTTGATGCCGCCGCCGGCCAGGACGACGCTGAATACCTTCGGCCAGTGGTCGCG
>CAZNSL010000634.1:0-4091 GCA_964574975.1 uncultured Alcaligenaceae bacterium
TGAGCGATGCCCCGTAGCCGAAGAAGGCCACCGTGCCCGGCGAGGGCTCGAGGGCGGCTCGACAGGCCCAGGCGAGCAACGGCTCGCCGGGCAGGCGCGGTGACAGGTCGTCGATCTCGGGCAGGGGACGGGCCAGCAGGGTGCGCACCACGGCCCCGAGCAGGCGGCGTCGGGGCAGGCCGAAGTGGGCCAGGGCGACAGCATCACGGACGGTCATCGACACCTCCGGGCGGCGGCGCGAGAAGACGCGCGATGCCGCACGAACGGAAGTGGTGACCGTCGACCCCGGTGCGACGATTATGCGACGCGACGGGCCGCGAGGCAACGGATGCGTTGCTTGTGCGCCGCCTTCGCCGGGACTATAGTGGCCCCACCGGCCCATGACTTCTCGATTGGTCGTCGTCGCCCTGCTGTCGGCGCTGTCTGCAGCGCCCGCCTACGCCGATGCGCGGGGAGACGCTCGTCAACAGGTGGAGTTCGGCATCGCGGTGGCCCAGCGCGGCCTGTGGCGCGAGGCGATCTTCCGGTGGCAGCGCGCCACCGAACTCGATCCGTCCTACGCCCAGGCGTTCAACAACCTCGCGATTGGCTACGAGCACGAAGGCGACCTCACGAAGGCCCGCGAGGCCTACGAGAAGGCGCTGCGGCTCGAACCGAACAACGCCAACATCAAGCAGAACTACGAGCTGTTCAAGGAAATCAATGAACGCAGCGGGCGCAAGGACGGTCGGTAGCCTCGTACTGGCACTGTCGCTGAGCGGCTGTTCGGCCGGCTATCTCGAGATTCCCATCGAGACGCCGATTCAACCGAAACTCGATGTGCGGCCGTTCTCGCGCGTCTACGTCGCAGGGTTCGCGACGGCCGGCGACAACGACGTCGACGGCAACCTCGAAACCGTGCGGCTGCTGCGCAGCCAGCTCCGGAACAAGGGCCAGTTGCGGGTGGTCGACGCCGACGCCGTCACGCTGGCCGACCTGGTCCCCGCCGACACGCCCGACGCCGCCGCCACGGGCGCGGCCGGCGCCACGCCGGCCGCAGCACAGCCCGAGCTCTCGGACGAGGCCACGTTCGCGCCGTACGAAAAGGTGTTCGCCGACAAGGACTACTGGAAGAAGGTCGGCGCCGATCTGCAGGAGCCGCTGATCGTCACCGGCACCGTGTCGTTCCGTCCGCAGCAGCGCAGCGGCTTCGTGCAACGCGAACGCGAGACCTTCGACCCGCTCGGTCGCCGCGTCGTCGAGCCCGAACGCACCTACATGGAGCGCAAGGGCTTCGTGCTGCGTCCGACGTTCATCTTCATCGACGGCCGCACCGGCGAAACGCTGCATTCCGAGACCTTCCGCGAGGAAGTGCTCTACAACGCCAACCAGTCGACGCCGCCGCTGTCGTCGTTCTTCGAGCTCATGGACCGGCTGCTGCCGTCGTTCCTGAACACGCTGACCGCCCAGAAAGTGCGCGGCAGCCGTACGCTCCTGAAGTAGGGCGGGGCCCCGGTCCGGCCTGCGGGACGCGGTCTGCACGGTTCTTCCCGGGCCCCGAGCCCCGAGCCCCGGTTCCAGGGCCTCGAGCCCCGGGCCCCGGTTCCAGGGTTTCAGATCTTCCCCAGGCGAGCGAAGATCTGATAGCCTTACAAGTTCTGGCCCGGCTCACGCCGCCCGCAGGGGGCGGTTCCCTCGCGGGAAAGTCTCGAGGCCACTAATTCGTCACGGAGACGTCCCGTGTTTGCAGTGATTCAGGCCCAGGGCCACCAGTACCGCGTCGAACCCGGCGTCGAGATCGAACTCGACGGCACCGGCGCGAAAGATCAGTCGGTCACCTTCGACCAGGTGCTCATCGTCGGCACCGACGGCGGCGAGGTGAAGACCGGCGCTCCCACCGTGGCCGGCGCCAAGGTGCTGGGCGTGGTCATCGACGCGCACCGCGGCGAGAAGGTGCGGATCTTCAAGAAGAAGCGCCGCAAGCAGTACCGCCGCACCGCGGGGTTCCGGGCGGAACTCACCCGCGTGCGCATCACCGAGATCGTCGCGTAAGCAACAGGGGGCCTGCCGCCCTCGGCGGCTTGGGAATCGGTCATGGCAACGAAAAAAGGTCAGGGCAGTTCACGAAACGGGCGCGACAGCCACTCGCAGCGGCTGGGCGTGAAGCGTTTCGAAGGCAACGTGGTCACCGGCGGCTCGATCCTCGTGCGGCAGCGCGGCACGAAGTATCACCCCGGGCTCAACGTCGGCATCGGCAAGGACGACACGCTGTTTGCGAAGATCCCCGGCACCGTAAAGTTCGAAGACCACGGGGCGCGCGGCCGCTTCATCAGCATCGTGCCGCTGCCGAACTAGGCGGCGTCAGCCACGAGTTCCTCGCGGGGATCGCGTCGGGGCGCTGGCCCTGGCGCGGTCCCCGACGTGTTTAGGGGCACACCCCCGGGCCCCGAGCCCCGGATCCCGAGCCCCGGGAAAGCATCATGTTCGTAGACGACGTCGAGATCGTCGTGGAATCGGGCGCGGGCGGCGCCGGCTGCCTCAGCTTCCGCCGCGAGAAGTTCGTGCCGCGCGGCGGTCCCGACGGGGGCAACGGCGGCCCCGGCGGTTCCGTGTACCTGGTGGCGGATCCGCATCGCAACACCCTGCTCCACTTCCGCTACAACCCCGAACACAAAGCCGAACGCGGCCGCGGCGGCGAGGGCGCGCTGCGTACCGGACGCGGCGGCCGGGATCTCGAGGTGCCGGTGCCCCCGGGCACGACCGTGGCGGTCGAGGATCCCGAGATGCCCGGCGAGTGGATCACCATCGCCGATCTGCGCGCGGCCGGCGAGAAGGTGCTGGTCGCCAAGGGCGGACGCGGCGGCCTCGGCAACGCCATGTTCGTCAGCGCCACCAACCGCTCGCCGCGCAAGGTGCAGCCAGGCGAACCCGGCGAGAAGAAGACGCTGCGCCTCACGCTGAAGCTGCTGGCCGACGTCGGCCTGGTGGGCTTCCCCAACGCCGGCAAGTCGACGCTCATCGCGCGGGCCAGCGCGGCCCGGCCCAAGATCGCCGACTACCCGTTCACGACCCTCACGCCGAACCTCGGCGTGGTCAGCCTGAGCGACGTGCGCACGTTCGTCGTCGCCGACGTGCCGGGCCTGATCGAAGGCGCGCACGAGGGCCACGGCCTGGGGCACCAGTTCCTGCGCCACGTCGAGCGCACCGCCGTGCTCGTGCACGTCGTGGACGTGTCGGGCGCCTCGGGACGCGATCCGGTCGAGGATCTCGACATCGTGCGGAAGGAACTCGAGCTGTTCGACCCGGCGATGCTCGAGAAGCCGCAGCTCGTGGTGGCCAACAAGATCGACGCCCTCGACGAGCCCGACCGACTCGACCGCCTGCGGGCGCGCGCCGCGGAGCTGCACCTGCCCTTCTTCGCGATCTCGGCGGCCGCCGGCACCGGCGTGCCGGCGCTGCTCGAAGCGGCGTGGCCGCACGTGGCCGAGGCGCGGGCGGCCGAGGCCGCGAAGCTCGTCATCGACGCGTCCGCGGACGACGACGCGGACGACGACGCGCCGTTCCGTCCATGACGCGACTCGGCGTGCTCGGCGGCACCTTCGATCCGGTGCATCTGGGCCACCTGGCGGTGGCTCGCGCCGCCGCCGAGGCGCTGTCACTCGCCGCCGTGCGGTTCGTCCCGTCGCGGGTGCCGCCGCACCGCACCGGTCCGCACGCCTCGCCCTTCCATCGGTTCGCCATGGCGGCCCTCGCCACCGCGGACACCCCGGGCTGGACGGTGTCGGACCAGGAGTTGCTGCGCGAGGGACCGTCGTACAGCTACGACACACTCACCGCGATCGCGGCGGCCGAAGGTCTGGCGGCGTCGCAGATCTGCTTCCTGATCGGCACCGACGCCTTCGCGGAAATCGCCACCTGGTGGCGCTTTCCTGCCGTGCTCGACACCGCCAACTTCGTGGTGGTGGCGCGGCCTGGCCTGGGCCCCGACGCCCTGCGGGCGCGGATGCCGGCGCTGGCCGATCGCATGACGACGCCGGCGGATCTCCCCACCGGTCCCGGCGCGCCGACGCGCGTGGTGCTGCTCGAAGCGGCGACTCCGGACGTGTCGTCGA
>CAZNSL010000635.1:0-4088 GCA_964574975.1 uncultured Alcaligenaceae bacterium
ACTTCTGCTGCGAGTCCACGATCTTCGAGATGATCGCCGCCTGCTTGCCGGTGTGGCGGAAACCCTCCAACAGTTGGGCGCGGAGGCGGACGCCGTACCGCTGTGGGAACGGCTGGCCAAGGAACAACCGCACGATCTACGCTACCGCGTCAACTTGTTCGACCTCGCGGCCCGCGCCGGCCGCGTCGAGGACGCTTCGAAGTGGCAGCAGGAAATGCGGGCCATCGAAGGCCCCGACGGAGTGCTATGGCGGTTCTTCCGCATCGCGTTACTGTTGAACCAGGCATCCAAGACCAAGGACGACCGCGCCGGTTTGGCCGAGGCGCGGAAGTTGTTGGCCGACGTCACCGCGCGGCGGCCGAACTGGTCGCGGGCCGTCCTTTGCGAGGCCCGCCTCGACGAACTCGAAGGCCGGGCCGACGACGCGTTGACGAAGTACCAGCGGGCCGCGCAGTTGGGCGACCCGGACGCCCGGCAGCGGGCGGCCGACCTGCTCTTCGCCCGCGGGCGCGGGGCGGAAGCCGACAGACTCTTCCGCGAAATCCCCGCCACAGAACTGTCGCCCGAGACCCGGCGGCGGGCCGCCACATCCGCGCTCCTGGCGAACGACCCGGCCCACGCCTGGGACCTGGCCGAGAAGGCCGTGCCGGCCGACTCCACCGACTACCGCGACCACCTGTGGCTCGGCGGCATCGCGCTGGCGGCCGGGCGGCACGATCGCGCCGAGGCGGCATTCGTGAAGGCCCGCAAGCTTGCCGGCGACGCCCACGACGCGCAGGTCGTTTGGGTGCAGTTCCTGGCCGCGACCGGGAAGAAGGACCTCGCCGCCGCCGCGTGCGCCGAGGCCGACCGCCGCTTCGCCGGCAAGGATCCTCTGGCGCTGGCCCGGTGCTACGAAGCCATCGGACAGACGGATCGGGCCGTGGAGAACTACCGGGCCGCCGCCGCCACCCCCGGCGACGTTACCGCGCTCGGCGCGGCGGCCGACTATCTGCGGAAGATCGGCCGGACCAAGGACGCCAGCGAACTGCTGCAGCGGCTCCTCAACGAGTGTGCCACCAGCGCACCCGATGCCGCCATCGGGGCACGGTGTACGCTGGCCGTTCTGCGGGCGGCGGAGGGCAAAACCGCCGAGGCGCTGGCCCTGCTCGGCAACGGGACGAGCGTCCGCGAGCAACGCGCCCGGGCCAGCGTGCAGGCGCTACGCAACGACCGGGCGTCGCGGCTGGACGCCGTCCGTATCCTGGAGACCCTGATCGAGCGGCACGAAGCAGACGCTGCCGACGTGCATCTCGCTGCCCGACTCTACGAAAACCTCAACGATTTGCCGAAGGCCCGCAGCCGCTACCTGCACCTCATCGACATGCCCGGCGGCGCGGCCCCAACCTACCTGGCTGCCAGTGCCGATGCCCTGCTGCGGTACGGCGAGGCCGGCACGGCTGGGCCGGTCGTCGACCGGCTCGAGGCCAAGTTGCCCGGGGCGTACGTCACGCTCGCTCTGAAGGCCAAAGTCCTCCGTGCGGCCGGCAAGAACGACGAGGCACTCGACTTGGCTCGCAAGGCCGCTCGGCACACCGACGCCGGCATTCTCGGGGCCAAGCTCCTGGAAGAGTTCGGCGACTTCGCAGCCGCGGAACAAGCGTACCGGCAAGCCGCCCGCCCCGGCCAGCCACCCGCGAACGCCTTGGTCCTCGCCAACTTCTTGATCGACCGCAAGCGGTACGGGGAGGCACTCGACGTGTGCGATGGAGCATGGGAGAATTGCCCCGTCGACGCGGTCGCCGACTTATGCCTCAGGATCGTGAACGAAGGCCTGGAACCGGCCAACATCGAGCGCGTCGCCCGCCGGATGGAAGAGGTGCTTCGCGTTAAGGATCGGGCCGACCTGCTGACTCAACTGGCGTCCGTTCGCAGCTTTCAGGGGCGTTTCGCCGACACGGTGACCCTCTACCGCCGCGCCATCCAACTCGAACCGCGGCAGGCAACGGCACTGAACAATCTGGCGTGGATCCTCGCGCTGCAGGGCGGTCACGGTGCCGAGGCCGTCGCACTGGCCGAACGCGCCGTCGCCGTGGCTGGCGACCCCGGGTTCAAGGACACACTCGCGTTGGCGCGGCTCTCGCTAGACCGCCCCGAAGCGACCCAACTCGCCGTCCGAGAGCTGGAATCCCTCGTGGCCTACGCGCCGGAGCCGACGACGTACTTCCACCTCGCCCGGGCCTTCCTCCAGGCGGGGAGAAAGTCCGAGGCCCTCCGTGCATGGCAGTTGGCCAAGTCGCGCGGTCTCCGGAAAGAGAAATTGCACCCGCTCGAGCAGGGCACGTACGATCGGCTCGCTCGGGACTTGCAAGTCGAGTAGAGCTTCCAGGCCGCGGGATTCCGCGGCGGCCCCCGGGTCGCCCGACAGGATATCGGTGGGTCGGCGGGACGCCCGAGTTGGCGCATCAAGTCTGACTCTCATGGACTACGAACGAATCGAGGGGCTGGCCCGGGCGCTGTTCGAAGCCTCGGGCGTGGCTCAATTCCTGTGCAGCCCGGACGGCAGCCAGGTCTTCGACGCGAACGCTGCAGCCCAGCGTCTCAGCGGGCTTAGCCTGCGCGAGCTACTCGACGTGCCGGTCGACAACCTGTTCCACACGTCCGACGGCCCGTGGCTTCCACCGCCCAACGGCAGCGGAGCGACCGAACATTCGTGCCTGCTCCGGAACGCACGCCCCGAAGTTTGGACGCCCGTTACCCTCAGCGTGACGCGGCTGTCGGTACGCCCCCGACCGATCACCATGTTGACGGCGCGGCGGGAGACGGCCGGGCTTTCGGGACACCTGCTGGACGCCTTCCCGGACTGCCTGTGGAGCGCCGAACTCACCGGCCCGGGCGAGGGGCGATTCGTTTACCTGTCGCCGGCGGTCGAACAGATCGCGGGCCGGCCGGCGAGCTTCTTCGCCCCGGGACTGCGATGCTGGCGCGAGGTTATTCTGCCTGCCGACTGGCCGGTCTGGGACCGCGCGAACCGGTGGCGACTGGCCGGAGGCACGACCCGGAACGACTACCGCGTCGTGTGGCCCAACGGGTCGGTCCACTGGGTGCGGGACGCGGCCGGTGCCGGCCGGCCGGCACCGGACCATCCGACCTGCCTGAGCGGCGTCTTCAGCGATATCACCCAGGATAAACGGTCCGAGATGACGCTCCGGCGGCGGGCCGTCCTGGCGGACGCGGCGGGCGAGGGGATTCTCATCCTGTCGGCCGAGGGGAACGTTCTGGACTGGAACCGGGCCTGCGAGCGGCTGTACGGCTACACGCGGGACGAGGCGCGAACCATACCGTTTCGGCGGCTGTTCTCGCCGGGCCACCATCGCCGACACACAGACGCCGTCCGGCGAATCCAGCGGGGCGAGCGCGTTGGGCCGTACCGCGTCGCCCAGATCCGCGCGGGTGGGGAGCGGGTCGAAGTGCTGATCCGCGCGACGGCAATCCGCAAGGAGGACGGCAACCTCGACAGTCTCGTCGTCGTGGTGCGCCCAATTCGCGGGAGTGGGCGGGGCGAGCTGCCTGTGGCACCCGATTAATGTGTTCGACCTGGGACGGGTTGGCCAACGTCTGTCAACCCGTCCCCACGCTTCGAGCCGGCCGCACGGCCCGTGTGGGTTTACGGCTTCCGCAGGCTCGACAGACCGTGCTGCTTAATCTTCTTGTGCAGGGTGACGCGGCTGATCCCAAGCGACTTGGCCGTGCGCGAACGGTTCTGACCGTTCGCTTCGAGGGCCTGACTGATCCGCCACGACTCGAACTCGGCCCGACCGCTCATGAGCGTCTCGTCCGATTTCGCAGTCGGCGTTCGGGGGCCGCATGGGAGGTGCCGGCGGACCTTTTCGGGCAGGTCGGTGGGGACGAGTTCCGGGCCTTTACTCATCAGTACGGCCTTCTGGATCGCGTTCTCCAACTCGCGGATGTTGCCCGGCCACGGGAACGCTGCGATGAGCGCCTGGGTCTCCGGTGCGATGTCGCGCAGGCACTTGTGGAACTTGTGGCTGTACTGGGCGGCGAACCCACGGGCCAGGCGTAGGACGTCCTGCGGCCGCTCCCGCAGC
>CAZNSL010000636.1:0-4085 GCA_964574975.1 uncultured Alcaligenaceae bacterium
GGAGCCGGGCAAGACGCTGTTCCCGCTCGAAGAAGCCGCCAAGCGCGGCACCGTCATCCAGTACCTGCTTTCCGATGCCGGTCAGAAGGACTATTGGCCGACGCTCAAGCCGCTGCTCACCAAGGGCAAGGCGCTCTACTTCTCGCATGGCTTCAGCATCGCCTACAGCAACCAGACGGGCGTTGTTCCGCCAGCGGATGTTGATGTGATCCTCGTCGCGCCGAAGGGCTCTGGGACCACCGTGCGCCGCCTGTTCCTCGAAGGCAAGGGCATCAATGCCAGTTTTGCGATCCACCAGGACGCCACGGGCAAGGCTCGCGACCGCTGCCTGGCGCTTGGCATCGCCATCGGCTCGGGGTACCTGTTCGAGACGACTTTCCAGAAGGAGGTCTTCAGCGACCTGACCGGCGAGCGCGGCGTGCTGATGGGCGCCATCTACGGTCTGTGGCTGGCGCAATACGAGGTGCTGCGCGAGCATGGCCACTCGCCGTCGGAGGCGTTCAACGAGACGGTCGAGGAGGCGACGCAGAGCCTGTACCCCTTGATCGGCGAGAACGGCATGGACTGGATGTACGCGAACTGCTCGACGACGGCGCAGCGCGGCGCGCTCGACTGGTTCGAGAAGTTCCGCGCGACGACGAAGCCACTGTTCGAGGCGCTGTACGCAAGCGTCGCCGACGGCACCGAGACGCGGCGCACACTCGAATCGAATAGCCGACCGGATTACCGCGCACGCCTCGAGACCGAACTGCGCGCGATCGCCGAGAGCGAGATGTGGCGCGCCGGCGCCGTCGTGCGCGAACTGCGCCCGGAGCGCGACGGCGCGAAGTGAGGAGGACTCACCACAGAGTCACAGAGGGCACAGAGAAGACAGCGTTGCGATTCCACATTTGTCTTCTCGGTGCCCTCTGTGTCTCTGTGGTGGGTCTTTTCGTCGCCAGTGAATGATCCACCAATACCGATGCGTTCATATCAGCCGTCGCTGATACCAAGTCGAGCGACTGCGAGAAAACCCCGAAAAAAATAGGGAAAAATCTCTCGCGACCGCGCTTCCCTTCCGGCGACGAACCGCGTATATTGGACCTGCCTGGGACGGGACCGGACCTCGATTGAGGCCCGGCCTCAACTCAGAACCTGGGCAATTTGGGTCGTTCACGCCGGTTTTCGATCACCTGAATATCGGTTCACGGAAGGGATTCCGGGCCTGTGTCTCTCCGGGGAGGTTCCGGTCATGCTGTCGGCCGACTTTGTCTATGAGCTGCGTAACGATTGGCTGCCGAACGTCAGCGATTCCGGCTTGGACCGCGTGATCGAACTGCTCGAAAAGGGGAGCCCCCTGCTCCTGTCCGGCCGATTTGCCGGAGCCGTACCGACCGGTTGCCTGGCAACCCACATCGCCTGGCACCATCCGAAAGTCGCGCATCGAACGGAGGATGCGGGCGTGCAATGGCTTACGCGGATCGCTGGGCTGAACCCCGCCACGTCCCGCGTCATCCGCGAATGGGACAGCCGATGCCCACAGGAATGGGGCTTCCGCAACGACCTGTTGACGTTGTTCCGCGAAGAGCGCGCCAACCGTTCGGTCGAGAAATTCGAGCGTAACCTGCTTTGTGTCTAACGGTTGCGCCCCACCCTATGGTTGCCGCACTCGAATCGTTCGGCCGCTTTGCCGCCTTCGCGGCGGCGGCCTTTTTCGCGTTACCATCCGCCCTGATCCACCCACGAGAGACCTTGCGGCAGTTCTATGCCCTTCTCCTGGGGGCACTTCCGCTCGCCGCCGTTGCCGGTCTGGCCATCGGCGTCGTCTTGTGGATGCACACCCGCAGTGCCTTGCTCCGAAACGGCGGCACCGAATCGCTTCAGCTTTTGCCGACGGTCTTGGCCATCGCCATTATCTACGAGTTCGCTCCAATCGGTGCCGGGCTGATCGTGGCCGGCCGAACCGGGGCCAGCCTCGGAGCCGAAATCGGCTCGATGCGGCTCACGGAACAGGTGGACGCACTGGAAATCCTAGGCGTCTCACCGATGCGATCGCTCGTTGCTCCGCGAGTGTTAGCCTGTACACTGGCTCTGCCACTGTTGACGATTCTGATGGACTACCTGGCCCTGGCCGGGAGTTTCGCGGCCGAGAGTTCGGCCGGCGGAGCGACCTGGATTCAGTACCAGGCGGCGAGCCTGCGCGGGCTGCGAATGCCGGAAGTCGTCCTGGGGACGCTCAAGACGCTGGCCTTCGGCTACCTGATTGGCGTGTCTGGCTGCTATTTCGGCATGACGGCGACGGGTGGCACGGAGGGTGTCGGCCGGGCGGCCACCGGCGGCGTCGTGGCCGCGACGCTCGGCGTGGTGCTGTCGAACGTGGTGCTGGTGCGGCTAATCCAGCTCGTCGTCTGAGATCGACGACATCGACTATGACCAGGGGTTGACACCCCTGGCTACCGACGGCCGCCCCTTCGGGGCTAAGACGGGCTCGAACACCAAGACAGGGGTTTCGATTGCGGCGAACGGCAATTCAAACGCGCGGCTTGTACGGCGCGTCGAGGTCGATTTCGGGGTGGTGTTCGCGCAGCCATGCCACGGCGTCCCACACGTTCCGGAAGCGGCGGGTGCGGTCCCGTTGGACGATGGCCCCGGCGGCCAACGGTGCGAGGGCAGTCGGTTCGACGAGGCCCGAAATGAGCGATGTCTGAAGCCGAAAGGTTTGCTCGGTGGGTGTCGGCGGAAACGCGACCTCGTCCAGACGCCGCAAGGCCGCGTCCTGGCCTTGTTTGACGCATTGCGGGTGTTTGAGGATGGCCGCCACCGTCGCTGGTGAACGGGCAAACGCGATGACTCCCGCGGCCTCTGGCATTAGGTCCTTGTCATAAACCGACCAATTCGGCAAACTGTTTAGCGACCGCGAACAGAGCGATTCGGCTTCAACTGGAGGGACGCGGAAGGTGAGCGCCGCGATCGCGCGTGTCCTTGCAATTTGATATTCCGCGTCTTCTGTGTATCCGGGTCGCTCCAAGTTGACGAGCCGCATCGCAATGGATTCTGCAATGGTCGGGTCCAGCCGCGCCGCCGATGCTTCCAGCACACGACCCCAGGCCCATATGACGTTGGAGTCGGTCGCGGTGGCCAGCGCGGCCGACGCTCGCTCCGCTGCCCGCTCCGCCAGGGTCCGAGCCGCCGCCGCGTCCAGTTGCGCCGACGATGCAGTCAACACGTCGTACCAGGATTGAAACACGCCGGGATCGGTCGTGGTCTCCAAACCAGCTATCACTCGCTCCACGGGCAACGAACCCTGTTGCACGAGTTCGATCCCGGCGAAGCGAATCGTCCCCGACTGTCGTCCATTTGCCAACGCCCACAGCCAAACGGCCTTCAGCGCCGCACGTTGATCCGCCGTGCCTCGCGTTAGCCAGCGTGTGAGATACCTCTCATCCCACTGCGGTTGTTCCCGCAACCAGACGTACAGATCCGCGGCGGCCGTGACGTTGGTCGAACCAAGTTCCAGTGCCAATTACAGGGCCGCGAATCGACGAGCCGGCAGTGCCGTTTCGTCCGTGAGAACACCTTCCACCAAGGCGAGCGCACGGCGGCGGCGCGTCTTGCTCAAGCCAACGGCCGCACGCACGGCCATGTCGCAACGCCAGGCAACCCGAAGAAACTCGTCGTCGGGCCGTGCCCCATACGGTCGCGGGCTTCGGCCAGGAATAGCAACCGCGCGACATTGTCGGTAGACTCGGATAGCTCTTGCAGGGCCACTCGCTCGCTCAGATTGGGCCGACCGTCCGTGTCGCTCACACCCAATGGCCGCAGCCAACCGCGCACGAGGTGGCGCTGGGCCTCGTCGCGTGCGGCCAGTGCCGCAACCGCCTCGCGCTGTGCCTTGACCGCGAAATATGATGCTACGCCCGTCCCCGCGACGAGGGCCGCCGCGGTTGTCGCGGTCAGCCCTGCGACTGTCGGTTTGCGCCGGCACCACAGCGCGAACCGCTCCAGCGGCCCCGTCCGACGGGCCGTGATCGGCTCGCCGCGCAGCCAGCGCGCCAGGTCGTCGGCCAGCGCCTCGGCCGTCGGGTAGCGCTTGGCCGGCTCAGTGT
>CAZNSL010000637.1:0-4083 GCA_964574975.1 uncultured Alcaligenaceae bacterium
TCGTGGGGGGGCGGGCGCCCCCCCCCGCCGCGGGGGGGGGGGGGGCCCCCCCCCCCCGCCCCCGCCGGCCTCGCCAGAATGACCCGGAATATGCTCTATTTTCGCGGGCACGAAGCCGGTCAGCGTCGTGAACGGCTCCCGCCCGTTCGGCCCGCTCACCATTTGTACTCCGCTCCGAAGCCCAGGCCCAGGGTCCACAGGTCGGACTGGCGGAACGGCACGTCCGGCTGGCGCAGTCCGGTCGGCGTGGCCAAGGCCGCGCCGGGGAAGCTCGGGATCTGCGTGACGTCGATTGCACGGTCGATCTGGTCGCGCGGCCGCAGAACCTTCGACCAGAACAGGGCCATGACGTCGAACTTCAACGTCAGGCAGGGGGTCACGGGCCAGGACACCTTGAGGTCGAGTTCGGGAACCTGGCTGAACTTGGTGCGGGTGTAGTTCCCAATATTGGACGGCAGGGCCAGCAAGGCTCCCGGCGAGGTGATGGCGACACCGTTGGGGAAGGTCCGCGTCTGGCTGCCGTCGATGGTCAGTTCCTGGTTGTTCGCCCCGAGGGCGAGCTTGATCCCCGTCTCGATGACGACCGGGTTCAGGATGAAGCGGGCGTCCACGCCGACCTGGCCACCGATGAAGCGGTTGCGCGTCGAGAACGACTCCATCTCCTGAATGCGGTTGCCGGCCAGCGACTGAAAGGCCGGGAATGCCGCGAGATTGGTAGCGAACTGGGACGAGCGGCGGATTTCGAACTCCGGGTCGGCCTCCAGGTAGCGAACGCCGGCCGACAGGCCCAGCCCGCCGGTCGTGCAGGGGCCGTTGTAGCACAAAGCCCGCCAGACGTTGACCTCACCGCCCCAGAGGTTCATGCGGCCCTCGGCAGCGATCTCGCCGGTCGCCAGCCCTGGAGCGGCCACGACGACGGCGTTGACGACACGGTTGTTCGCGTCGAAGAACGGCCGCAGGATGGTGGGCGAGGCAGCGTTGCGGAAGCCGATGCTCTGCTCGCCCAGCGTAAAGATGCTGGCCTCGATTCCCGACGAGCGCAGCTCGGCCGGCCGGTAGAACCCGTTCGGCTCGGCCGCCCACATGCCGAACGTCAGCCGCCCGCCGCTGTAGGCCCGCTTGTCGAGTCGACGGTCGCTGGCAACGACCAGCGGATTGCCCACCAGGACCCCGGTGCCCGCGTCTGACGCGATAATGGTGTTCGTTCGCCCGCGCGGGAAGAAGTTCAGCAAGTATTCGATGTCGGTGGTGAACAGCCAGTACGGCCCCGGACAGCCGGAGTCGAAGCCGCAGCCCGGTGGGGCCGCGAACTGATCCGGGGCACCGGCCATGGTCGGCGGGAACGCAGTCACTGGGGGCGGCGCGTTCTCCACCGCCCGCGGCGCGGCGGGCGTCGGCGCGGCAGGCACTGCTGCCGCGGGCGGTGGTTCGGCCGCCGGTGGAGGAACTGGTGGCTGACCGAGGGCGACACCGGCCGCACCCAAAGCGGCGGCCAAGGAGGTCAGTAATCCCTTACCCATGAGCGTCTCCCGGACTCCGCGTCCTCAGCCTGGCTCATTTGCCCCGATCCGCCAGTCCCCGCCAAGCGCGTGAGACTCATCGGCCGGGCAACCCGGTAGCCACGGGAATCTTTATCGGTCATCGGGGTTGGGATTGGTAAATCAGTTCTGCCGAGATCGACGGTTTTGCCGACAACCTCCGCCTTGCCGTCGCTGCCTGCGAGGCAGGTCGCTCGCGGGTGCCGCAACAACGGGGCGTTCGCCTCACCGCTTCTCGCCCGACGAGGAGAACGCCCTCGTGTACGCGGCGAACGCGAGCCGGATCGCCAGCGCGCCGGCCACGGCCCCGACGCACGCAGCGGCCATGACGCCGAGGAAGGGGAGAAGGGCTTGATTCGCGTGGACAGTGCCGTCGTTGCGGGCGACCTTGTCGACGAGAAACTTCATGCAGACCGCGAAGCCGAACATGGCCCCGAGGAACAGCCCCAGGAAGCCCCCGAGGCACGTGACCGCGTCGCGCGCGGATTCAGTGTTGCTCATCGAACTGCGCCAGCCCTAGTTCATTCCGCCGGAACCGCGTCTCGCAGGAGTTGCAACTTGACGGCAGGCAGTTCGATCTCCATCAACTCGTCCGGGCAGGACCCGAAGCGGAACGCCACCAGGTACAGGTGTCGGCCGCCAACCCCGATCGGCCCGCGGTCTTCTTTGACCTCGCCCGTGACGGGATAGATACTGAACTGAAATCGGACCCGGTCGCCCTTGCGGAATTTTGCTTCTGTCATGCTCGCCCCCCGTCATCGCGTCACCACGGGTCCGCGCGTAGTAACCCGTGAAGGTAATTGTACATCGCCCGATCGAAATCGTGGGCCAGGGCGTTGACGACGCTCCGCCACGCGCGAACCCTGGCCTAGTGAAGTGTGGGAGTACCTGCCGGGGCAACCGGGTCGAAATCTTGATGCGCGATCGCGTTTCTCCAGTCGATCAACTCTCGAAGTGTCCCACGGCGGCGCTCGTTCCGGACGTTCAAGGCGTCCACTTCCGCCCAAAAATCGATGCCCAGTCGGTTGAAGTCGGAGCCGACAGCACCGGGGTGCGGGTTGCCCCGGCCGAGGCTCCGATTCCAGACGAATTCCAGTCCCAGCACGTCTTGCAAATGCGTTGGAACGGCGGCGACGATGCAATCGACGCACTCCGAGTGAAGGTCGCGGCAGAAGCCTTGAAAGTGGCCCGACAAAAGAGCGGCGTAGGCGTAGTTGATCTGCTGCGTCGCGTACCGCCGGCCGCGCTCGGTGCCGCCGACCATCGCGTGGGCGTTCTCGATCTCGTCAAGTGCCGCGGCCCGTTCGCCGGTCCACCGGATCAACGAGTGGGAGGGCATCGAATCAACGCCTCGGGAAGTCGTTTGCGTTCCATTTCCGCGCGGAGACCGACACCACCGCTGCTCCAGTACTCAAGGCGCATCCCCCGGCGCAGGGTCCGGCTGACTCACCCGTGCCAGCAACTCGCCGCAGGCCGGGCACCGGGACTGACCGCGGCCGATCCAGACGGAGTCCTTGCGCCGCACGAACCCCTGACACCTAGCACAGAACGGCCGTCCCTCTCGCTGTGCGAGGACCGCCTCCAGCGAAGGGCGACCGTTTGGCGACTTACGACGGCTGCAGTACACGTCTCCCCCTCCGACATGTTTGATGCCCCTGCCCCTCTCGGACCCAACTGTTGATTAACTCAACCAGCCGGCTGGCCGATTACCTGCGCCAGTCACGATATCACGGCCACGCCGACTGTCGCCCGCTGGGCCTACCCGCCTCGTCACTCCACCGTCACGAACTCGTTCGCCTGCATCAGCAGGTGGCACCACGCCGCCCACGCCGCGTCGGTGTCGGCGGCGACGAACTCGCGGCCCAGCGCCAGCTCGGCCGCCGACGGCGGGCGGCCGAACGCGACGGCGCTGGCGAAGCGTAACCGCTCGTCCGTCGTGGTCGCGGCGGCGCGTACCCGTGCCGCGAACGCGGCAGCTTGCGACTTCACGAACGGGTCGTTCATCAGGAACAGCGCTTGCGGCGCGACCGTCGAGGTCGTGCGGCGGTCGACCGGGGCGGTGCTGTCGGCGGCGTCGAAGAGTGGGCCGAAGCCGGTGCGGTCGGAACGAACCGTCATTAGGTACAGCGTCCGTCGTGGGCTGGCGAAGTCGCGCACAGCGGGGCCGCCTTGCCGATCGTCGAGCCGGCCGGCGGCGGCCAACAGTGCGTCGCGGATCGCCTCGGCTTCTAGGCGGCGACGGGGGTAATGGCCCAGCAGACGGTTGTCCGGGTCGGCGGCGTGGGCGGGGCGCGACGACTGACGGTAGGTTGCCGACAGCAGAATGTCGCGGTGCAGCGACTTGAGCGACCAGCCGCCGGCGACGAGGCGCGTCGCCAGGTGGTCGAGCAGGTCGGGGTGCGTCGGCGGCTCGCCGAGGGTGCCGAAGTTCGACGGCGTGCGCACCAGGCCTTCGCCGAAGTGGTGCTGCCAGACGCGGTTGACGATGACGCGGGACACCAGAGGGTGGTCCGGCCGCGTCAGCCAGTCGGCCAGTTCGCGGCGG
>CAZNSL010000638.1:0-4072 GCA_964574975.1 uncultured Alcaligenaceae bacterium
CTGACTCCTGACTCCTGACTCCTCAGCCCCTCAGCCGATAATACAGCCCCTTCAGCCCGTCGCGCGCGCCGGCTAAGAGCGGCACCGTCACCCAATGTGGCTTGATGTCGTCCGGCTTCACTGCCGGCCGGCCCGTTGCGGGGTGCGGCACAGGTCGCGTGCCCAGCGCACTGACCGGCACGAACAGCGGGTCCGCGAAATCCTCGGCGACGCGTGCGATTTCGGGACAGTACTTCAGCAACAGTGCCCGTAGCGCCAAGGAGGCCGCCTCGACGCGCTGGCCGTTCAACCCGACCTGGCCGCTCGTCGACGACTTCGCGTACGGCTCCTTCACCGCGTCCACGTCGGCCAACAGGTGGCTCCAGGTGTCCGACTTGGTCACCGCCACGACTAGCGGCCGGGCGAGCTTCGCCGTCTGGCTCAGGCCCGTGTAGCGACGGATGCGCGTCGCCATTTCGTGCAGCGCCGTCTCCTGCCGCGACACCGCTGCCCAGTCGACCCGGCCGTTGGCCGCCAGCGCTTTGCGGAAGCGAGCGTCTTGCAGCGGATCGAAGACGTACACCAGTAGATGCGACGCGGCCAGGTGCCGGGTGGCGGCGGTCCCGAAGGCGTCGGCCGCCCCCGGCAGGCAATGCTCGCCGGCCACATCGTACAGGCACAACAACCGCGACAGCCGGCCGGCCTCGGCGGCGTTCAAGTGGCCCGATCCCGGCTTGAGCGCGTACAGGAATGGCCGGGGGTAGATCACTTCCTGCCCGCCGAAGCGCACAGCGTCGAAATGGCCCTTCTGACCCGTCTGCGTCTTCTGGATCAAATCGCCGAGCATCTGCGGCGTCCCGCCGGTCGGGTTGAGGAACAGCGCCCGTTCGTAGTCGCTGAGTGTCAGGTTGGCCGCCGGGTCGGCGTCGCCGACGGTGACGTGGAAGTAGGCGGGCAGCAATCGGTTCAGCTCCCAGCGCATCGCCGCCAGGAAGTACGATTTGCCGGAAGCTGGCGTGCCGATGACGGAGACGATGAACGGCTCCATTTCCAGGGCGGCCCGCGGCAGGCCGAGGTGGCACTTCGGACAAGCAAGGTCGTGGCAGGGTAGGCCGAATTCGTCGAGGGCCTCGCCGTTGATCGAGAAGCGAGTCGGCGGAAAACGTCGCAGGGCGTCGTCGCCGAGACGGCTATCGCCGCGCAACTCGGCGTGCGACGCGACCCAGTAGACCTCGTCGGGAGCGAACGGGGTCCAGCAGTGCGGGCAGGTGGTGCGGGGAAGTAAGTGCAGGCTCATGAGCGACCCGGCCGCAGGTGGGTTGCCGCCCACGAGTATACCGCGGCGGCGCGGCGGAACAAGTCCCCGAGGCCGGTTGCCTAATCCGGTCGGTCCGCGTCCTATAACTGTCGCCCACGCGCTGCGCAACGAAAAAGGCCCGCCGGCGTCGGCCGGCGGGCCTTTGGGAATTCGGGCGGGCCGGTCAGACGGCCTCGGCCATGACCTCGTTGAGCGGCGGCCATTCCTTGTCCAGACCCTCTTCCTCGATCTGACGGAGTTGGACATCCGAAATCTTGTAGGCGTCGATGATGTGGCGGCGGGAATCTGAGACGGTCATCGTTCCCTGGTCCTGGGCGGCAACGAGGTTCGAGAAGATTTCCCGACGTTGCTGTAATGTCAAGCGTTTAGCACGCATAAAGAAAAGCTCCTCTGGGCTGGCAAACGGTAACGACACGCCACTACGTAGCCCCGAACACTCGGCAGCACGCGTCCGCATCCCAGGAATTGGGCCGGGAGTCGGTCGGGACGGGGGTTCATCCTTGCACGGCGGGCCACAGAGCCAAGTCGCCAACGGCATTGCACGCAACCCGACCGCCCGCAGACTAGAAAGTCGCGCGGCCGAGGCCGTTTGGGACACGTCTCCGCGGTGAAGAACTCCCTTTCCTCACATAAGTATACGCCGACCTCCCTTCCAGGTCCGCAAAAAAGCCGATTTTTTCTCATGCCGCCGGCCCTCCGTGCCGGTAGGACAAGAACCGGCCTGATATTTGAGATTCGGGCTGTCGTCCCGATTTTTCGCCGCGTCGCGTTCCTCACCCGTGAGAGCGCAATTCCCCAGGGTAGGCACTATGCCGCGCACGCTTGTTGCCGTTCTCGTCGCCACATACTTCACAACGCTGTCCGTTGCCGAACCGGGCAAGCAAACCGTTGCCGAACGCTCGGCGGCCATCCGCGCGAAACTCGCTACGGAATATGGCCGACTCGAAGAGCTCTATAAAGAGTTGCACGCCAACCCCGAACTGTCCTCGATGGAGGTACAGACGGCCGGTCGCATGGCGAAACAGCTTACGTCTCTTGGGTTTCAGGTGACGACCGGTGTCGGCGGTACCGGTGTCGTTGGCATCTTGAAGAACGGCCCTGGCCCGATCGTCATGGTGCGTACCGACCTCGACGCGCTCCCCGTGACCGAGGCGACTGGCGTTCCCTACGCCAGCAGAGTGCGTACCCGCGACAAGCACGGTAACGAGGTCGGGGCGATGCACGCCTGCGGCCACGATATGCACATGACCTGCTGGGCCGGCACCGCGGCCGTCCTGGCCTCGATGAAGGACCGCTGGAGCGGCACGCTGATGTTCGTAGGCCAACCGGCCGAGGAAACGGGGATTGGTGCTCGCCGGATGCTGGAGGATGGCCTGTTCGCGCGTTTCCCGAAACCCGATTTCGCCTTGGCGTTACACTGTGACGCTCGACTCCCGGCTGGCCACATCGCCTACACCAGCGACCTGGCGATGGCCAACGTCGATTCCGTGGACATCGTGGTCAAGGGCCGCGGCGGCCACGGCTCCGCGCCGCACACGGCCATCGACCCGATCGTGTTGGCCGCCCGCATCGTCCTCGACTTGCAAACCATCGTTAGCCGAGAGACCAACCCGCTCGACCCGTGCGTGGTCACGGTCGGCTCGATCCACGGCGGCACCAAGCACAACATTATCCCCAACGATGTGAAGCTGCAAATCACCGTCCGCTCGACCAAGGACAAGGTACGCAAACACACTCTCGATGCGATCTCCCGGATTGCCAAGGCCGCGGCCTTGTCCGCCAACGCCCCGGAACCGTCGGTGACTATCGATCACTCCGAGTTCACGCCGGCCCTGATCAACGAGAAGGTTCTGACGTCGAAGACGGCCAACGTCTTCCGGCAGTTGATCGGCCCGGAGAACGTCGAGGAGCGGCCGCCGCTGATGGGCGGCGAGGATTTCAGCCGCTACGGCCGGGCAGGGGTGCCGATCTTCCTGTACTGGCTGGGCACGATCGACGCGGAGCGGTACGCGGCCGCCGAGAAGCCGGGCGCGACTCCTCTGCCGTCGATTCACTCCGACTCGTTCTGGCCGACACCGAAGCCGTCGATCGAGTTAGGCGTTATGTCGATGTCGCAGGCGGTGCTGAACCTGGTGGGGAAATAAGAAGGAAGGCATTCACCACAGAGTCACAGAGGACACAGAGGAAGACAGAAGGACATTCTTTGTCTTCCTCTGTGTCCTCTGTGACTCTGTGGTGAATGGTTTTACATGAAGACCTTCGTTGCAATCGACTTCGAGACGGCCGACCCCGGTCCCGACAGTGCCTGCGCCGTCGGCTTAGTCCGCGTCGAGGGCGGCCGGATCGTCGCCCGTGCGGCGAAGCTGATCCGCCCTCCGCGGCAACTCATCCAGTACACGGGCATCCATGGCATCACCTGGCCAATGGTCGAGCGCGAACCGTGCTTCGGCGAGTTGTGGCCGACGCTCGGCGACATGCTTACCGGGGCCAGTAACTTCGTCGCCCACAACGCGCCATTCGACCGTGGCGTACTGACGGCGTGCTGCCGGGCCGCGGGGATCGTCGCGCCGGCGTTGCCTTTCGTGTGTACGGTGCAACTGGCCCGGCGCACCTGGAATGTGCGCCCGACGCGGTTGCCGGACGTGTGCCGCTACCTGGGGTTGGAACTCAAACACCACGACGCCCTCTCGGACGCCGAAGCGGCCGCGAACATCGTCCTGGCGGCACAGGCGCACTACGCGGCGGAGTCGCGTACGCCACCGGTTTAGCCGCGAC